>CAYNEH010000006.1:0-11720 GCA_964396195.1 uncultured Oscillospiraceae bacterium | reverse complement strand
TCGGAGGGAAGGCAAGCCGGCCATGCGCCGAATCCGCAGCGTGACAATGCGAAGCCCGGAAAACCCACCCGTTTCCCGCGGCTGCGCACAGAAAACGAACACGACCTCTTAATGAAAGAAGGTTAGACATCTATGGGTAAAGTAGTTAAGGTCTCCGGCCCTCTGGTGGTGGCTACCGGCCTTGCGGACGCGAATATGTCCGACGTGGTTCGCGTTGGCCCCCAGCGCCTCATCGGTGAGATCCTCACCATGAAGGGCGACACCGCCAATATCCAGGTGTACGAAGAGACCTCCGGCCTCGGTCCCGGCGCAGAGGTGGAGACCACCGGTTTCCCCATGAGCGTGGAGCTGGGCCCCGGTATGATCGAAAATATTTACGACGGCATCCAGCGCCCGCTGGAGGAGATCATGAAAAAGGTGCACGGCAACAACCTGCCCCGCGGCGTTGAAGTGCCCGCCATCGATCAGGAAAAGCTGTGGGAATTCACCCCCGTGGCCAAGGCGGGCGACAAGGTCACCGGCGGCGACGTGCTGGGCACCGTGCCCGAGACCGCCGTGGTGCTCCACAAGATTATGGTGCCCCCCCTGCTGAAGGGCACGCTCAAGAGCGTGGCTCCCGCCGGTTCCTACAACGTGCGGCATGTGGTGGCCGTGCTGGAGAAGGACGACGGCACCGAGGTGGAGCTGACCATGAGCCAGCGCTGGCCCGTCCGGACCGGCCGCCCCTATAAGAACAAGTTCCCGCCCACCCGGCCCCTGTCCTCCGGACAGCGAATCGTGGACACATTCTTCCCCGTGGCCAAGGGCGGCACCGCCGCTATCCCCGGCCCCTTCGGCTCCGGCAAAACTGTTATGCAGCACGCGCTGGCCAAGTGGTCAGACGTGGACATCGTCATCTACATCGGCTGCGGAGAGCGCGGCAACGAGATGACCGACGTGCTCCGGGAGTTCCCCGAGCTTATCGACCCCCGCACCGGCGAGACGCTGATGAAGCGCACCGTCCTCATCGCCAACACCTCCGACATGCCGGTGGCCGCCCGTGAGGCATCCATCTACACCGGCATCACCATCGCCGAGTACTTCCGTGACATGGGCTACGACGTGGCCGTTATCGCCGATTCCACCTCCCGCTGGGCCGAGGCCCTCCGCGAGATGTCCGGCCGTCTGGAAGAGATGCCCGGCGAGGAAGGCTACCCCGCCTATCTGGCCTCCCGTCTGGCCCAGTTCTACGAGCGGGCCGGTTCCGTCTCCTGCCTCGGCAGCGACGCCGACCGCCGCGGCTCCCTCACCGCCGTGGGTGCGGTGTCCCCTCCCGGCGGCGACCTGTCCGAGCCGGTCAGTCAGGGCACCATGCGCATCGTCAAGGTGTTCTGGGCACTGGACGCTCAGCTTGCCTATAAGCGCCACTTCCCCGCCATCAACTGGCTCAACTCCTATTCCCTGTACCTCGACTCCCTCAAGCCGTGGTTTGACGAGAATCTGGGCCGCCAGTTCCTCCAGAACCGGGAGAAGGCCATGGGTCTTCTCCAGAGCGAGGCCAGCCTGAACGAGATTGTCCAGCTGGTCGGCAAGGACTCTCTGTCCCCCAACGACCAGCTGACGCTGGAATCCGCCAAGATGGTTCGTGAGGACTTCCTGCAGCAGAACTCCTTCGTAGACGTTGACTCCTACTCCAGCTATGACCGGCAGGAGAGACTGCTGGCCATGATCCTCGACTATGACCGGCTGTGCCGGGCGGCCATCGAAAAAGGCGCGCCCACGGCGGAGCTGTTCGCCATCGGCGCACGGGAGAAGATTGGCCGGGCCAAGTCCGTCCCCGCCGACGAGTATGTGCAGACCTATGACGCCATTCACGCCCAGATGGAGCAGGAGATCGACCAAGTTGTGGCAAAGGTAGGTGAAGACCAGTGATCCGTGAGTATAAAACCATTCAGGAGATTGCCTCTCCTCTGATGATGGTCAAGATGGTGGAAAATGTCACCTATGACGAGCTGGTAGAGGTGGAGCTGCCCGACGGCGGCATCCGCCGGGGCAAGGTGCTGGAGGTCAACGGCGACACCGCCGTAGTTCAGCTCTTCGAGTCCGCCGCCGGCATCAATCTGGCCCAGTCCAAAGTCCGGTTCCTGGGTCATCCCCTTCAGCTGGGTGTGTCCGGCGACATGCTGGGCCGGGTGTTCAACGGCATGGGCCGTCCCATCGACGGCGGCCCGGAAATTCTGGCCGAGGAGTACCGGGACATCAACGGCCTGCCCATGAACCCCGCCGCCCGCGACTATCCCAACGAGTTCATCCAGACCGGCGTATCCACCATTGACGGTCTGAACACGCTGGTCCGCGGGCAGAAGCTGCCCATTTTCTCCGGCTCCGGCCTGCCCCACGCCAATCTGGCGGCGCAGATCGCCCGTCAGGCCAAGGTGCTGGGCGACGACGCGGGCAATTTCGCCGTGGTGTTCGCCGCTATCGGCATCACCTTCGAGGAGTCCGAGTTCTTCGTGCAGGAGTTCCGCCGCACCGGCGCCATCGACCGTACCGTCATGTTCTCCAATCTGGCCAACGACCCCGCCGTCGAGCGTATTTCCACCCCCCGTATGGCGCTGACCGCGGCGGAATATCTGGCCTTTGAGAAGGATATGCACGTGCTGGTCATCATGACCGACATCACCAACTACGCCGAGGCCCTCCGCGAGGTGTCCGCGGCCAAAAAGGAAGTCCCCGGCCGCCGCGGCTTCCCCGGCTATCTGTATACCGACCTTGCCACCATGTACGAGCGGGCCGGCCGCCAGCTGGGCAAGGCGGGCTCTATCACCATGATCCCCATCCTCACCATGCCGGAGGACGACAAGACCCACCCCATCCCCGACCTCACCGGCTATATCACCGAGGGACAGATCATCCTCTCCCGTTCGCTGTACCGGCAGGGCATCAATCCCCCCGTGGACGTGCTGCCCTCCCTGTCCCGACTGAAGGACAAGGGCATCGGCGAAGGCAAGACCCGCGAGGACCACGCCGACACCATGAACCAGCTCTTTGCCGCCTACTCCACCGGTAAGGACAACAAGGAGCTGGCCTCCATTCTGGGCGAGGCCGCCCTGACCCCCACCGACCTGCTGTACGCCAAATTCGCCGACGAGTTTGAGAAGCGGTATGTGAATCAGGGTTACGACGAGAACCGTTCCATTGAGGAGACGCTGAATCTGGGCTGGGAGCTGCTGAGCATCCTGCCCACCTCCGAGCTGAAGAGAATCAAACAAAAGTATATCGACAAATATCTGCCCCATCAGGAGCAGTAAAATGCTCCCAATGGGGACCCCCGAGGGCATTTTGATCCTCGGGCGAAATGAATTCGCCCTGCGGCAAGGTTTTGCCCGCGCAGCCGCGCGGACAAAACACTTGGGACGGCGCATCCGCGCCGCCCGCTCCCGCGGGGCAAAAGGCAGGTGAACCCTATGGCAGTTACAGTCACCAACCCCACCCGTATGGAGTTGACCCGGCTCAAGGGTAAGCTCAAGACCGCCCAGCGGGGGCATAAGCTCCTCAAGGACAAGCGGGACGAGCTGATGAAGCAGTTTCTCGACACCGTCCGGGAGGTTCGCGCCCTGCGCACCCGGGTGGAGGAGGAGTTGATGCGGGTACACGGCTCCTTCACCGTTGCCTCCGCCCTCATGAGCGGTCAGGCCATGGAGCAGGCCCTCATGTATCCCAAGCAGAGCGTGGAGCTTGACATGACGTTCCAGAATATCATGAGCGTCAACGTGCCGGTGTACCACTACAGGACCCGCACCGACGACACCGGCGACATCTTCCCCTACGGCTTTGCCAACACTTCCGGCGAGCTGGACGCCGCCGTGGAGGCGCTGGGCGATGTGTTTCAGTCCATGCTCAAGCTGGCGGAGATCGAAAAGACCGCCCAGCTGCTGGCGGAGGAGATCGAAAAGACCCGCCGCCGGGTCAATGCGCTGGAGTATGTCATGATTCCCCAGACGCAGGAGGCTATCCGGTATATCTCCATGAAGCTGGACGAGAATGACCGCGCCACCACCACCCGGCTGATGAAGGTCAAGGACATGCTGCTGGAGCAGGCCATGGCCGAACAGCACGCCCGGGACGAGCAGGCTCAGAAGGACTTCCTGTCCTGACGCGGGCCGCGAAAAACAGAAAACCGGCGGAGCCAAAAGGCTCCGCCGGTTTAATTCGCCGAAAAAGGCAAAGCCTTTTCCGGCGAAAGAGCCGCACCCCGCCGCATCGCACAAAATGGCCGCTGATAGCGGCCATTTCGCACGTTTGCGGGGCGAGAAGTGTTTTCTGCCACGCGCATGTCGCGGCAGAAAACGGATCATATTTCTTTCGCCGCTGCGGCGGCGAAACTCTACGAGGTTTTAGACAATATGTAACCGGCGGAGCCAATGGCTCCGCCGGTTCTTTTTTAAAACAGGTCTTTCTTTTTCAGGATAATCGCGATGATGGCGATGACCGCGGCGGACACCAGAAGGGGGAACCACCAGAAGTGATCCAGCGGAAGCCCTGCCACGTTCATGCCGTAGAAGCCGAACACGATGTTCGGAATGGTGAGCAGGATGGTGATGGAGGTGAGTACCTTCATGATGACGTTCAGATTGTTGGAGATGACGGAGGCGAAGGCATCCATCATTCCGGATATGATGGAGGAGTAGATTTGGGCCATCTCGATGGCCTGCCGCACCTCGATGAGCACGTCCTCCAGCAAATCCTGATCCTCCTCATACAGGGTGACGATGCGGCCCCGGAGGATTTTTTCCAGCGTGACCTCATTGGCTTTCAGGGAAGTGTTGAAGTAGACCAGCGACTTTTCCAGATCCAGCAGCTGGATAAGCTCCTTGTTCCGCTGGGACTTATAGAGCTGCCGCTCCATATAGTTATAGATCTTGTCGATCTGCTTGAGGTACTGGAGGTAGCGTTTGGCCACCAGCAGCAGAATGTTCAGGATAAACCGGGTGCGCTGCTGGGTGCGCACGTCTTTCACCAGCCCGTCCTGCAAGTCCCGGATCACCGACGTCTCCTTCAGGCAGACGGTGATGATGTGCTTCCCGGTGACAATAATGCCCATGGGCAGGGTGGAATACACCACGCCGGCGTCATCCTGCTCCACCGCAGGTATGTCCACAATGATGAGGGTCTGGCCGTCCTCGCTCTCAATACGGGAGGTCTCTTCCTCGTCCAGCGCTGCCCGGAGAAAGGTCGGCTCCACGCCGAGGGTGGCAGATACGGTTTTCAGCTCGTCCTCGCTGGGGTAGGTCAGGTTCACCCAGCAGCCGTCCTCCACGGAGTCCAGCTGGGTGATCTTGCCGTCAATGGTCTTGTGAATGGTAAGCATCGCTCTCACGCCTTTCCCGAAACCGGCCCCGGGCAACAAAAATGCCCGTGCCGTTCCGCTTTTTCAATGTCCCATCAGGGGATGGGTGAGCGGACGCACAGGCGGAGAACAAAGGAAGTCCTTCAGCAGGTGCGCCGCAATGTCAGGCTGTTACTTCGACCGAACGGATCGCTCGTCACGGCGCATCTCACTTCCTTTTCCATGATTTCTGACAGTATCATTATATGCCCGACTGCAGGGGATTGCAAGACTATTTTGCGCGTCTTCACAGTTCCCGGCACCGTGTTCCGCTTCCTGCAGGCGGAAAACTCCGCCCGTGTCCGGACGGTTCCGCTCCCCGCAGGGATGCCGCCTTGCGGAGAGCCCCTGATTCTTTTGCGTCGGTCGCGCTGCCGCTGAACCGGAAGGACAAAAAAATGGCGCCGGGTACCCGGCGCCATTTTTTTGATATGCAAAGTTTAGGCAGCACCGCATAATTCGGCAAGAGCGATTTGCGAGCAAATTTTGCTTCCGAATGAGGCGCATTGACGCAGCAATACTTTGTGTATTGCAAGGAAATGCAACGAAATGCGGGATCAAAATTTCCGCAATGCGCCGCAGACGATATTGTGCGGTGTTGCCTTTACTTCCGTTCCTCCGGCCGGGGCAGCCAGTGCCCCCGCCACGTATACAGCGCCATGAGCACCAGGCCCACAGCCCAGGAGACCGGGTACATCATGAACACACCGTCGATGGACGGAATCCGGGGGACGGCCAGCTGGATCCAGAAAATGCGGAAGATGCACAGGGCGAACAGCAGGACGGCCATGGGCGGGATGCTCTTGCCCGCACCCCGGACGGTGCCCGCCATGGCGTGCATAACGCCCAGCAGAAAGTAGAACGGGCAGAAATACCGCATGGCCCGGGCGCCGTAGGCAATGACCTCCGGGTCACCGTTGAACAGGGCCAGCAGCGGGTGGGAAAAGATCATCAGCAGCGCGCCGGTGGCCAGCGTATACACCAGATTCATCCCGATGACCACCCACATGCCTTTTTTCACCCGGTCCAGCCGGCCCGCGCCGAAGTTCTGGCCGGTGAAGGTGGTGGCGGCCATGCTGAAGCTGGTGACGGGCAGGATGTTGAAGCCGTCAATCTTCAGATATGCGCCCCAGCCCGCCATGGCCTTGGTGCCGAAGACGTTGACGCTGGACTGCACCAGTACGTTGGAGAAGGAGATGACCATGTTCTGGATGCCGGTGGGCAGACCCACCCGGATGATGCGCTTCGCCTCTCTGGGGTTGATGCGGATGTCGGCCAGCCGCACCCGGTAGCTGCCGTCCGCCCGCATGAGGAACAGCGTAGCCAGAACGGCGGACACCAGCTGGCTCATGTCGGTGGCGATGGCGGCTCCGGCCACTCCCATATTGAAACCGCAGATGAACACCAGATCCAGCACGATATTGGTACCCGACGCGATGGCCAGATACAGCAGCGACCGCCTGGAATTTCCCACGGCGTTGAGGATGCCCGCCGTCATGTTGTAAAGCACGTTGAAGATCAGGCCGCCGAAGTAGATGCGGAAGTAGAGCACCGCGTCGTCCATAACCTCCGCCGGGGTGGACATCAAGCCCAGCAGCGTGCGGCTCAGCCCGATGCCCAGCACACTCAGGAATACGCCCAGCACGCCGGAGATGGCGAGGGCGGTGTGAACGGAGTCGTGAACGCCCCGGTTGTTCCGGGCGCCCAGATACTGGGCGATGATGACGCCCGCACCCACGGAGGTGCCCTGTGCAAAGGAGATGAGCATATTGCTCAGGGCGGAGCTGGCGCTGACTGCGGCCAGCGCGTTGCTGCCCACATACTGGCCCACGATGATAGAGTCGGCGGTGTTGTACATCTGCTGAAGCAAATTGCCTAAGATCAACGGAATGGAGAAGAGCAGGATGCGCTTCCAGATGCTGCCTTCGGTCATCAGGTTCGTCTTGGCGGCGTCCGCCATGGTCTCTTCATTTTGAAGCGCCTTGTTTTCCACGTTTGCGCCCCCTTTTGCATGCATTAAAATACGGCGCGGGCAGATAAGCCCGGTTCGGAATGTCAAGTATACGCATCTTGCAGGCCGATTGCAAGACGGCGGGGGATTTTTCTCGCATTTGTACGATGGCGGGCGGGCACAGCCCCGGCTTTTTTGCAGCAAAATGCAGATGGTATTGCCCGATTATTTGCCGGCGGAAATTTCCTCTGTTCAGCCGCGGAGGATCTGCTCCGCCACCCGGATGCCGTCCACGGCGGCGGAGGTGATTCCCCCGGCGTAGCCCGCGCCCTCGCCGCAGGGGTACAGCCCCCGGAGGGCGGGGGACTGGTACGTTTCGTCCCGGAGAATGCGCACCGGGGAGGAGGAGCGGGTTTCCACGCCGGTGAGGACGGCGTCGGGGTCATTGAAGCCGCGGAGCTTCCGGTCAAAAATCGGCAGGGCCTCCCGGAGGGTGTCCAGCACGTAATCGGGCAGAGCGCCGTCCAGCGTGCCCCAGCGGACGCCGGGGCGGTAGGTAGGAAGGATGCTGCCCGGCCCGACAGAGGGGCGGCGGGCCAGGAAATCCGCCACCCGCTGGGCGGGAGCGGAAAAATCCCCGCCGCCCATGCGGAAGGCGGCCTGCTCCCACTTTTCCTGAAAACGCACACCGGCCAGCGGATCGTCGCCGCCGAAGTCACCGGGGCCAACCCCGACCAGAAAGCCGCCGTTGATGTTTTTCCCGTCCCGGGCCCGAAGGCTCATGCCGTTGGTCACCACCTGGCCGGGGGCGGAGGCGGCGGCCACCACCTGCCCGCCGGGGCAGACGCAGAAGGTGAAGGCCGACCGACCGGAGGGCAGGTGGCAGGCCAGCTTGTAGTCCGCGGCGGGGAGTCTGTCCCAGAACTCCCCGAACTGAGCCCGGCTGATTTTTTCCTGATCGTGCTCGATGCGCACGCCAATGGCAAAATTTTTCTGCTCCATGGGAAGGCCTGCGTCCAGCAGCATCCGGAACGTGTCCCGGGCGGAGTGACCCGGGGAGAGCACCAGCACCTCGCAGGGCAGCTGGTAGGTTTCCCCCTCCGCTGTGACGGAAACGGAGGTCAGATGCCCGCCCGTGCCGGAAACTCCGGTGAGCTGGTGGCCGAAACGCACCTGAGCTCCCAGCGACAGCAGATCCTCCCGCATGGAGCGCACCACGTTCCGGAGTACGTCGGTACCGATGTGGGGCTTGTGGGAGTACCGGATGTCCTCCGGCGCGCCGTGGGAGACGAACACATCGAAAACGTGGCCGATCCGGGGGTCATTGATGCCGGTGGTGAGCTTGCCGTCGGAGAATGTGCCCGCGCCCCCCTCGCCGAACTGGACATTGGAGCGGTCGGACAGTTCGCCGCCGCTCCAGAAGCGCTCCACGTCGGCGGTGCGGGCATCCACGTCCCGGCCCCGCTCCAGCACGATGGGGGCAAGGCCCGCCCGGGCCAGCGTCAGGGCGGCGAACAGCCCCGCCGGGCCCATTCCCACCACCACCGGCGGATGCGCCGGGCGGCGGGTCACCTCCGGCAGGATGTAGGGGCGATCTTCCCATCTGGCCACGCCCTTGGGGGCGCGGCGGAGGATCCGGTCTTCGTGACGCACCTCCGCCCGGACGGAGCACACCAGATGGACGTCCTGCTTTTTCCGGGCGTCGATGGACTGCCGGGTCAGGACGGCGGACAGAACGTCTGTACTCCGGACGCCCAACGCCCGGGCGGTCTTTTCTCTCAATTCATCCTCGCCGGCCCCGACAGGCAGGCGGAGGTTGGATACTGTCAGCATATCATCACCAGAGTTCTTTAATCCGGCCGCGGGGATCGGCGGCATGGAAATTTGACCATTATTATACCACAGCCCCGGGACCGGGACAATGCTCCGGGCGGGGGGACTGTCGAAAAAACGGGAGAAATGATCGTTGTAATTCCGATCGTTGTAATTCCGGGTGCCCTGTGGTATAATCCGTTCACATTAACGAATTGGTGCAATGGGAGGAAGAACCTATGATCCGGCTTGCGACTGAACACGATCTGGCGGCGATTGCCGCCATTTATGACGAAATTCTTGACCACGAGGCGGCCACGGTGAGCTACACCAACTGGGTGAAGGGAAAGTACCCCTGCCGGGCCACGGCGGAGAACGCCCTGCAAAAGGGCTGGCTCTACGTCATGGAGGAGGACGGGCAGACGGTGGCCACCGCCATTCTCAACCACGAACAGCTGCCGGAGTACGACAAGCTGCCGTGGCAGTACCCGGCGGCGAGGGACGAGGTGTTCGTCATCCACACCCTGTGCGTGCCGCCGTCTCAGGCGGGGCACGGCCGGGCCCGGGCCTTTGTGGCCTTTGCCGAGGAGCTGGGCCGGGAGAAGGGCAGCACCGTCATGCGGCTGGACACCTATGAGGGCAACGAGCCCGCGCTGACCATGTACCCCAAGCTGGGCTACCGCACCGTGGGCAAGACCTTGTTCCACTTCCAGAATCTCATCTGGGAGAACCTGACCTGCTTTGAAAAAGAACTGTGAACGAAAATCCCCTGCATGACCGATTCGGTCATGCAGGGGATTTTTTGATCTTTTTTACTTCTCCAGCAGTTTTTCGCCGGCGGTGTAGATGTCGCCCGCGCCCACGGTGAGGATCAGGTCACCGGGCTGGGCCAGACGGCGGAGGACGGCGGTGACGTCGTCCAGCGTGGGGCAGTAGATGCTGCCGGGAATCTGGTCCGCCAGATCTTTGGAAGAGATGCCCAGCGTGTTGGTCTCCCGGGCGGCATAGATCTCGGCCAGCACGGTGATGTCCGGGCGGCGGAGCACCTTCACGAAGTCGCCGAACAGCTCGTGGGTGCGGGAGTAGGTGTGGGGCTGGAAGGCGCAGATAATCCGCTTGTAGCCGAGGGTGGCGGCGGTGTCCAGCAGGGCTGCCAGCTCGCCGGGGTGGTGGGCGTAGTCGTCGTAGACCTGCGCGCCGTTGTACTCACCCTTGTGCTCAAACCGGCGGCCGGGCAGGCAGAAGTCCCGCAGGCCCTGCTCCACGGCGGAGCCGGGGACATGGAGGGACATGGCGGACGCGGCGGCGGCCAGCGCGTTCTTCACGTTGTGGATGCCGGGGACGGCCAGCTTGATGTGGGCGTAGACCTTGCCGTCACGCACTGCGTCAAACTCGCCGCAGCCGCGGTCGAAGGTCAGGTTTTCCGCGTGGACATCGCCTTTTTCCACGCCGAAGGTGAGGATGGGCCGCGTCTCGCCCGCGAGGGTAAGCATGGTGTTTTCGTCCTCGCAGTTGGCGATGATGAGTCCGCCGTCGGGAATGCGGTCGGCAAAGGCCCGGAAGGAGTGCTCCACATCGGCAAGGTCCTTGAAAAAGTCCAGATGGTCGGCCTCGATGTTCAAAATCACCGCGATGGTGGGGAAGAAGGACAGGAAGGAGTTGCAGTACTCGCAGGACTCCAGAATGATGGTGTCCCCCCGGCCCACCCGATGGCCGGAGCCGAGAAGGGGCAGGGTGCCGCCGATCATGACGGTGGGATCCATCCCGGCGGCCATGATGATCTGGGTGCACATGGAGGTGGTGGTGGTCTTGCCGTGGGTGCCGGAGATGCACAGGGCGTTTTTGTAGTCCTGCATGATGGAGCCCCACGCCTGCGCCCGCTCGAACACCGGGATACCCGCTGCCCGGGCAGCGGCGATCTCCGGGTTATCATCGTGGGCGGCGGCGGTGCGGATGACGCAGCCCGTCCCTGCGATGTTCTCCGCCTTCTGCGGGCCCACAAAGACCTGAATGCCCAGCGAGCGCAGATGATCCACCTTGTCGCTCTCGTGCCAGTCGGAGCCGGAGACGATCACCCCGGCGCCGTGGAGCACCTCAGCCAGCGGAGCCATGGACACGCCGCCGATGCCCACCAGGTGGGCGCGGAGGCCGGGCTGTATATAGTCACGGATGTTATCGGTATGATTGACGATCATAAATCCACCCCATATAAAAGGCGCCAAACGCGCCGGTTTCATGCGTTTCTTTCAAACAATTCATTATACTCATTCTGCCGCCGGCTGTCAATTCCGGTGTAAGCGCCGGAGCCGGGATTTTGTACCAAATCGGACGAATACGAGGTGGCTTTTTCGGGAAACGGCGGGCCGGCGCTGTCCAATCTGTACCGGAGCTGAGGCGTCAGGCGGTCGGAAAAGGCTTTCTTTTTTCAACGGGCCGGAACGCCCCGGCCGCAAACGGCCGGGGCGTTTTTCTGCTTTTCCATAAGGCAACACCGCACAATATCGTCTGCGGCGCATTGCGGAAATTTTGTTCCCGCATTTCCTTGCAATACACAAAGTATTGCCGCGGCAATGCGCCTCATTCGGAAGC
>CAYNEH010000005.1:0-23583 GCA_964396195.1 uncultured Oscillospiraceae bacterium | reverse complement strand
TTATACCATATCTCGCGCATGCGCGTTAGCGCAGATTAAATCAGAGGTTCCCTAAGCAAAGTGAGGAACATCCGGTATGTGTCGGCAACATGACGGTTTGGTGGTAGCATAAAAGATACCTCTTCATGCCTTATGCCCGTCGATTTGGGCGTTTCTTTGCCGTTGCGTAACAGCAGATATGAAAAGCGGCGTTCCTGTTCTTCCTGTTTTGAAAATCAGAAACGCCGCCTGTGCGGTCTGTATTTAATTCTGTGATGTGCCTGTCGTGGGTGCAGCTTCAAAAAGGGATTGCGGCGGGCATATCAAGGCTTTTTCGGGATAATCAATTTATTTCAGATAAATGGGAAAATCAAACAACCTTTCCAAATGAAACCGCACTTTGATTTTTGATATACTGTGCGCTGTAGCGTGCAAGCACCGCTTCAACATCGGCCTGTGCCGCGGGGTATATCATTCCGTGGCTCGTGTCTGCCCGCACGATCGTTTTGGGCCCGGTGTATGACTCATAAAAGGCATCTACGGCGTCCGGGTCCACCATGGTGCCGCCTTCGGCGTTCAAAATCAAAATAGGCGTATCTGCTCCGGCCACAGCGCTTTCCAGAGAAAAATCCCGCATGGACCGCCCATCCGGAAGCACGGATCTGGCGCTGCTGTCAATCAGCGGCATGAAAAAGCCCGGTATGCCAAACTGCTTTTTCAGAAGATACCGTGCGGCAGGGTACAACTCTGTCACCGGGCTTTCTGCCGTGATGAACGCGATCCGCGCATCGCCTGCGCACCAGAGCGCGGCGGACGCCCCAAGATCCTGTCCGTGCAGGATATAGGTCTGTGAGCCATATTTCTGATCCAGCAGATCCATCCAGTCCAGAACATCCCGGCTCTCATAGTCGCCCCAAGTGACCATATACTCCTCATTGTCCCCGTGGGAACGGATATCCGGAATGAAGACATTATATCCCTGCTGTGCATACCACGGGACATAGAGAAAATCACCCTTCCGGCTCCCGTCAAAGGAATGGAGCGCAATGAGGGTCACGCTGCTGCCCGCGTTATAAAAATCCCCGGTGAGCCGCGTCCCGTCTGCTGAAGCGCTGAGGGTAAGCGTTTCATAAAGATGACTCTCCCGCCAGTCATCCCAGTCCGGCTCCAGCGCGGCTGCGGCATCCAGCTCCGTCTGACTGTGCTCCAGTCCGTCCAGACTGGACAGCACAGAGGACGTGCCTACATAGTGGCCCAGAAACATATTGACGTACCCTTTGGGATACCGCGTGATCCAAATGACGGCCAGGATCAGCAAAATGGCTGCAATAAAGATCAGCCTTGCCCATTTCTGACGCGGGGACACGTCCGTCCGCTCTTTTTTTGTCCGAAGCATGCTGTCACCTCCTAAAATGCCAGCTTCATGCCAAGACTGTGGATCTCCGGCGCTCCGGCATCGTGTTCGGACTGCCATGCGTCATACCGCTCCCGGGTCAATGCCTCCTCCGCCTGAGCGAGCCGGCCGTCCTGTCCGGCCTCCAGATAAAGGATCACCCACCAGCACTGCACGCCCCGCACGATCTGCACGTCTCCGGCGGCCCGGCCGGATCGGAAGCACCAGTCGGCCACCGCCGGATCCAGCGTGTCCGCGGAAGCGTTTACGTACACGCCGCCGTTATCGGATACGTGGTCATAACACCGGATAAGTTCTGCAAACCGTTCCGCAGTCAGTGCGCCGTCCTGCCAGAGCGCCAGAAATGCTTCCGCCTGCTTCCGGGCGTTGTTCCATTGATGCTCCTCCGGCTGACCGGAGGAGCGGTCGGCGGCCGGCTCAAACCGCGCGGCGATAAAATTCACCGTGGGAACCGCCTGCTCTGCCAGCGCTTCCGCCCGAGCTTCCGTTTCCATCGCGCCGGGTGCGAGCTCATCCAGCAGCCGGGCGCGGTACAGACCGGCCTTCACGTGTTCCCTGTAGAGATCAAAATAGACCGACTCTGTCATTCCGGATCCGTAATAGCTCTCAAAATATTTGCTTAGACCGTTGATGCCGTTGTCCATGCAGTATTGAGTCAGTTCCTCCTTCTGCCGGGCGCAGGCCGCGTCTACTTCGTCCACAGGGTCAAAGCTCCCCGTCTCCGCTGCCAGAAGCAGCGTCCTGTCCTCCCTGACGTTCCGGAGCGCCAGTTCGTAAAAGTAATCCCGCCAGCTCTGTGCCCCGTCATAGCTCTGCTTTTCCAACGACTTTGACACGTCCAGTCCCAGCTCATCCAGATGCGCCGAATGCTCGTTGACGTAGTCATAGTAAGCCGAATAGAAGTAATAGCGGAATTCAATGGCATTGTAATCCCGTCCGCCGACAGACACGGCAGCAGCCCAGGTCTGCAGCAGATTTGTATTGAGCAGCAGCAGGACCAGAACTACGGGGAGCAGGGCGATCAGGACAGAACGGGGCGCAGGCCCCTGGCGGTTTTGCTTCATAGTTGGCATCCTCCACAGAGATTTTCATGTGCGGAAGCCGGGACGCAGACAGAAAGCCCGCGTCCCGGCCCGATGCGGCGTCTGCCGCGGCGCGTCAGTTCATCAATAGAAGATGATCGCGCCGATGACGGCGACCAGACTGAAGATAACAGGGAAAACAACAGTGAGCACGAAGGTATACTTGTAAGACTCCTTGTAGTCCGTCTTGAAGAAGGCCAGGCCCTGCGCAATATGCGCGGAATGGGGCAGGGAGTCGAAGGTAGTCGCCGCAGAAACCGCAATACGGTGGACAGCGGCGGGATTGACGCCGATGGTATTGCCAGCGCCGAACTGAGTGCCGAAGATGGACAGCCACATGACCATGCCGGAGATACCGTCGGCGCACAGGGCGGCGATCAGGCAGACAGACAGCCACACGGTGAAGTAGGGGTTGACGTTGATGGACAGGATCAGCTCCTGCAGGGCGCCGAAGCATGCGGAAGACTTCGTCACCAGGCCAAAGCCGTAGACACAGCCGCTCATAACGATGAAGGGGAACATCTCGGTCATTCCGCGACTCAGCGCGGTGGTGATATGGATCTTGTGGATCACGGTATCCCAGTTCAGGAAGATGATGACTGCGGAGGAGATCCACATACCGAACACCAGCGCGTTCATGGCGGAGAAGTTGGCGACCTCAAGGCCGAACAGGCCGAAGAAGCCGTGCATGCCCAGCTGGAAGAACGCGGTCAGGGCGATAACAAGGATAACGGGCAGGATGCTCTTCCAGAAGGCGGGCAGCTCGATGTCGTCAAACAGCTCGCTGGAGCCGCGGCCCTCGTCGCCCCGGGGCGTATAGCCCTCATTGCTTTTCCGGGCCTTGCGGATGATATACTGCATGTACAGAAGGGCCAGCACGGTGCCGACGGCGGCACAGGCCAAAGACAGCACGGGAGCCGCCCAGGTGGTGGTGCCCAGGTAGGTGGTGGGCAGCACGTTGGGCATGGCGGTGACGCCGGGCATGGTAAAGGAAATGATGGGAGAAACACCCACGCAGGCGGCATAGGCGATATAGATGGGCAGATTCGCCTCGCGCATCAGGGCGAAGGACATGGTGGCCACAATGATCTGGTAGGTGCTGATACCGGCCAGCTGGAGAATGGCGGCGGTAGCGGCAATGATGTACGGGGCGCGATCCGCGCCGATAACGCGGATCAGCCGGGCCGCGATGGACTCGCCGGACCGTGTTTCACGCAGGAGATAGCCAAACAGGCTGCCCGCAATAAAGGCGAGACCGTTTTCCGTGGCAAAGGAGCCGATGCCGGACACCCAGGTGGATGTAATGGCGGTGACAAACCCCTCAGTTCCGGTCAGGGCCACCAGCGCAGAAGCAATGAGCGCGGCTACCGCTGTGTTGAAGCCTTTGTAGCACAGAATGATGAACAGCGCGATACCAAGGACAAGAATGACTGCCGCAACGGCGGTATTAGTACCTAAAATAGGGATCGGAGTCCCTGTTACGGTTTGCATTGGCATGTAAAAATCCCCCTTATTTCATATGGCGGCGGTTTAGTGAACTTCCAGCACGATGCGTCCGGTATAATGGCCGGTGCCATTCTGGATGTATGCCCTGACCCCGTCGATGGAAATGTCCAGCTGCTTTCCCTCGGGAGCCCGGAGTACCGCGCCCGGCTCCAGCAGCAGGTCTGTGATGTAGGACGTACCGGTGACGACCCATTCGCTCTGTCCGTCCAGCGAGACACATACGCCGTTGTTGACGGTGGGGGCGGCAGTCTGGGTCACATTGGACAGCTCAAGCCGATTGCCCGCGTCGATCCGGGTGACTCCCTCGCGGTAGAACTGCTCGGCAGAGCTGATGACGCCGGTGATCTTCGTGCCGATCAGGTTGACGCCCATGTTCTTGGGCCCGCGCAGGTCATCGCCGTTGTGGCGGGCCAGCACCGGCATCACCATAGCCCCATTGTCCGCGCCGCCGTCCGGGTTCTGCCGGATACCCACCACGGTGTCGTGGAACTCACCCATGGTTCCGATCTCATTGTTCCTGTAGGCGCGGATATTGGTGGTGGAGTTGTAAAAATCGCCCTCCAGCTGGCAGTCCGTGAAGTTGAGCGTCACATCCTCCGTAGCGGAAACAACAGACAGGTCGCGGCCGGGAACGGCTTCGTCCTTCACGCCGATGGGAACGTTAAAGGCCGCCACATTCATGCCGGACTCCTCGGTGTCCATGAGCTGAACAATGGTGCCGTTGCCGGGCTTCATGGCGGTCTTCTCCACATTGATGATGGTGGAGGAGCCTTTGATGCACAGCGCGGACTTTCCGGTCACAAAATCGGAATTTTTGATGTTGAGCACGCTGTTGTCATCGCTGACGACGAAGGCGCCGAACCGGCGGCCGCGGATGCGGCTGTCCTTGATGGTGGCCTTGCCCAGGCCCTCCATGCCCATGAGCATCAGGGGATATCCGTTGACGTTCACGTCGCAGTTGTCGAAAATGACCTCATTTTCACCGATGCAGAAGGCTCCGTAGCCGTGGCTGCGGGGTCCGTCCAGTTCCAGTCTGGAGTCCTTGATGAGCATCCGGCAGCTTTCCCAGGTACCGTCGATGGAGCAAACGCCCCAGCCGTTGCTGCGCAGGTCGCAGTTTTCATACGTCACATTGGCATTGTCGGTCAGCTGGAGCAGCCGGTTCGTTCCGCACAGGCAGATCTGCCAGCTGAAGGAACCCAGCCAGTCGGAGGCGGGACTGAAATTTGTCACCCGGGTATTGCGGACGGTCAGCTCAGTGTCACCGCCGGCGTGGATGGCGCATCGGGTCACGCCGCTGAGGTTGATATTGCTGTCCTCAATGAGGACCTTGCTGTGGTCGATGGCGGTGACAGCGGAGCCGACGCCAAGGAAATCGTTGTCACCGAAGCCCTCAAAGCCCACGTTCAGGTCACGGATCACGCACTGGGTATCACCGGTGACCACAACTCCGTTGAGGCATTCCTCGGTGCTGTAAAGCCGAAGACCCTCGATCGTTTCCCCTGTGACGGTCCCGTGCTCAAGCATGGCCGGTACACACTTGTCCTCGGCGACCTTGCCGTCTTCGAGGACCACGGCGCTGTGAAACTCCCGGCCGATCTGATTGGCGTTCATCAGGCCATGGGGACCCATGCTGTAGGCCTTCGTCACACTCAGCACCACATCACCCTGATAGGTGCCGGGTTTGATCTCCTGACCGACGCCGTTGACGGTCAGCGTCAGGAAGGTCCCCTCCGGGGAGGTGAGCACCGCCCGCTCGCAGATGTGCAGCCAGCTGTAGCGAACGGTCTCTTTGATGAGCCAGGTGGTCTGATAGAATGTCGTCTCTTTTGAATTTCGGTCAATGATTTTTGTCTTGTACAACGAACATTTCTCCTTTTCAAACGATTTCTTCTTGCACAATTACGGATGATATCACCACTGTTAGCTTAAACGAAGTGGAGCAAATTGGGAAATACCGAAAACAGATTGCAGCGGGGCCCCGGAATCGTGAAAAAATATAGCGCCGGGTCTCAGCCGGTTCAGATATTCATAGCCGCGCCGTAAGCGCTGCGGTTGACTGTCTGGATAGTACCGGGCTTCCTGCAGTCGCCCACCATGAAAAATTGGGTTCCGGCGCCGTAGAAGGACAGTGCTTCCTCGCTTTTTGCCCGCATTCCTACGGAGAGCACGACGGAATCCGCCGCAATCCTGTGGGATCCGCCGTTTTTGTCGGTGTAGGCAACAAAGCCGTCGCCGATCTCCTTTGCCGCGGCATTGAGCACATAGTGGAAGGACGGGATCGCCTCCCATGCGGTCTGGAACATGGAGCGATAATGGATAAACGTCGTATCGGCCGCCAGCTCGTCCCGCATTTCGATGACGGTGACCTCCCGACCGTTCTGGGCGAGAAACATGCCGGTCTCCACGCCCACCTCGCCGCCGCCGATGATGACAACGTTCCTGCCGATCTTCCCGGAGTTCATGATCGCCTCGGTGGCAACGCACACATTGCTGCGGTCCGCGCCGGGAATCGGCGGGATCACCGGCTCCGCGCCCACGGCCGCGACCACCGCGTCATAACGGTCACCCAGCGTCTCCGGGGTGGCGCGGGTGTTGAGCACAACGTCGATGCCGCATTTTTTCACCTGCGCGATGAGATAGTTTTTATAATCTCTCAACGTCCATTTGAATGGGATGTAGTCCGCATGGCGGATAGCACCGCCCAGCTCGGGCTCCATCTCATAAATGGTGACCTTATGTCCCCGATCGGCCAGATACAGTGCGGTGCGCATACCGCCGGGACCGCCGCCGATGACGGCCACGGCCTTTCCGCCGGCGGAGGGTATGCCGACATAGCGGTCAACGGTCTCGAACCCGAACCGCGGATTGACGGAACAGACCGTGGTCATGATGTCGCGCTTCCCGCGTCCATGGCACTTGTTGCACCGCAAGCAGGGCACGATGTCGTCCTTCCGTCCCTGATACACCAGATCGCCGTAATCCGGATTGGATATCCACGCCCGGGCCATGGCCACCAGATCCAGCTTGCCCTCGGCTATGGCGCGGTCAGCGGCTTCCGGGTCGAAAAATCCGCCGACGTTGGATACGAGAAAATCAAACCCTTCGGCTTTGACCCGCGCCGCCAGCTCCAGAAACGGCGTAGGTTCCAGTTCAAAGGGGATTGGGTGGTTGGGATCGCCCTCGGCGGAGCGGATCTGAACGATGTCCACATACTGCTCCGCCATGTGCAGGAATCGGATGCCCTCTTCCTGCGTATAGCCTCCCTCCGGTTCCACCCCGGAAAACTGGATCTCCACAAGCATATCGTTCCCGGCGGCCTTCTTGACCTCCTCCAGCACCATCAGGGGGAAGCGGGCCCGATTTTCAAAGCTGCCGCCGAATTCGTCGGTGCGGCGGTTGCACAGGGGCGAAAGCAGCTGTCCAGGCAGCTGGGCCCGGTAGCTCATGTGAAGCGTGACCGCGTCATAGCCCAGCCGCTTATAGAGCGCCGTGCGCTGGCCGTAGCTTCTGGCGATCTTCCGCAGCGTCTCCGCCGGGATCTCGTCCCCCACAAACTGCTGATCCATAAAATCCATGGGACCGATACCGGATTCCGGAGGGGGCGCCGCGTCCAAGACCTCCACGTTTCCAACCTTGTCCTCATAACGGTATTTTTTGTTGGCGGAAAAGAGAGAGCCGCTGACCAGACTGCCTACGGCGTGCAGGCCCTCGATCAGTTCCACCACATAGTTCTGGCACTGGGGATCGCGCAACTCAAACACCGGAAAATGAGATGCGTCTACACTGTCCGGCATGGGCGGCGCGTCCACCATGTCCTCAAAGCCGCCCAGCGTGATGAATGCCGCGCCGGTGCGCGCCCGGCCCATAAAATGGGCTATGGTGGGTTCGGCGGGATACCGCTCCGGTCCCTGTGAGAAATGGGGCAGGGAGTTGGAGGACTGCATCCGGTTTTTCAGAATAAATTTTCCGGCCCGAATGGGGCTTAACAAATGGGGATATGCGTTTTTCATATCATTTCTCCTTTCCATGATGATCCGGGCCGCTCCGCCGTGCTCCGACGGGGCGGCTCGGATACGTGTCATCGTGCTCCGGCAGCGTATGCTCCGACCTCCCGGCCCAGCGTTATGGCCATGCCGATGCTCACCCCGGAGATGGGCGTGGAGTACTGTGGACCAAACCGTCTGCCGCAGCAGTTCCCGGTTGCGTACAGACCGGGGATCGGCTCATAATTCGTGTCCAGAACATTCTGGTGGTCATCGGTGACAAGGCCGCCCACCGTCACCATGGTGAAGCCGTTGTCCCGGATCTCGACCGGCTGGATATAAAGATGGCCCTCCAGCGGGCGCAGCACCTTGGCGTCCTTGCCGAAGTCATCATCCCGTCCGGCGCGGCAAAGCTGGTTGTAGCGCTCAATGGCCCGTACCGCGTTTTCTGCCGTCTGCCCGGTCAGCCCCGCGTTTTCTGCCAGCTCCCGGGGGGTGCGCCCGCAGAAGGTCAGGTCCGCATGCCACGGAAAGTGAAAACCGGCCACACTGTAGTGCACGCCCTCCCGGGCGGCGGGGGTATCCAGGCTGTCTTTTCCTTTTTGCAGCAGCTCCCGGATGGCTTCCGGATTCCGGGGGTCCGACTCGTCGAAGCCGCCGTGGGCCGGAAACGACCACTGGAGATCGTCCATGATGCGCTCGTCGAATACGTTGTAGTAGATCCCCCGGGGCCGCTGGTTATAGGCAAAACCCACGATCTCAGTGCCGCCGAACAGCTCGTTGCAGAAGCGGTTTCCGTCCCGGTCCAGCCAGAGTACGCCGAAGGTGGATACGCCGGGAATATTTGCGTAATTTCCGCCCATAACGGGGATGGGCCGCGGCTCCAGCCGGCCGCCGGCCTGAACCCCCATCCGGATGCCCACGCCCTTTCGGCCGCGGTTTCTGGGATATTCCCGCCCCTCCGGAAGAAGATCGCCTACGTCTGTCACAAGATCCATCATCATATCCCGGTTTCCGGCAAAATCTCCCGCCGCCAGAATGACGCCCCGGCGCGCCAGATACCGGACGTACCGACCATTCCGCCGCCGGGCCAAAACGCCGGTCACGGCGCCGCTGTCCTTTACCAGCTGAACGGCCTCCGTCTCAAAATCCAGCTGCGCTCCCAGCTCCCGCGCCCGCGCGTGGTTGGCCCGGAGCAGTTCCGGCAGCGTCGGCCCGCCGGGCCAGCCGTTGGGCCCGTGGTCTGGGAACTGTGCCGTGCCCTTCCAGAAGTGATAGCCGTTCAGCTCAAAGTCCTTTTCCGCGTTGAAGTTCGCTCCGCCGTTCGGCCAGAAGGCTACATGAACATCCTTCAGGCCATCCAGTCCGTACATATCCGTAAACCAGTCAAAGGCTTCTCCGCTCTTCTGCGCAAACGCCATGACCAGACTGGGGTTCGCCCGGTTGCCCGCCCGGCGCATCCACTCGCGGAACAGCTCGATGGGGTCCACCTCCGGAATGCCCCGGCTGCGCAGGAAATTGGAATTGATATGGCCGATGTCCCGGCCAAAGCTGGTGAATTTCTCACCGTTCATCATCTCGATGCCGGTCACATCTGCCCCGGCCTCCGCCGCTGCGCGGACGGCGGCAGTCCCGGAATACCCCAGTCCTACCACAACAAGATCTGTCTCCCGCGTCTCCTCGATCATGCCGCTGTCGATCGGCGGCAGTTCATTTCTCCATGTGCTCATGCCGTGCCACCTCAAATCTCCATCGCGGCCCAGTAGCCGGTGGACACTGCCTCCCGGATCTTTTTGGGCCGAATGCAGTCTCCGGCTTCGGCAAAATAGGGCGCGGTATACCGGAAGGCCTCAGCCTCCGCCGTCCGGGCGGTCATTCCGGAGGCCAGCAGAACGGAATCACCCTCGATCACCCGGTCCTGCCCCGCGGACAGATCGTGCACCAGCAGTCCGCTGTCCAGAATCTCCGCTGCCTCGCAGCTGTTGTGTACGTCAATGCCCTGTTCGTCAAACCACTCCAGAAATGTGGGAATAGGACTGTAAAGCGCGGTGGGCATCTTGTCAAACTTCTCATGGAAGCAGATGCGTTCCCGGCGGCCCACGATGGTGACCTGCTTCCCGGTCCGCCGAAGGTGCAGCCCGACCTCGCAGGCGGTCAGGCCGCTGCCTACGATGATGACATGATTGCCCAGCCGCGCCGGTTCCCGGTATGCCTCCAGCACGGTCAGCACATTGGCCCGGTCCACGCCCGGAATATCCGGCTTCCGGGGCCGTGCGCCCACAGAGGCAATCACAGCGTAGGGCTGCTCCCGTTCCACCATGCCCGGATCGGCCGCGCAGTTCAGCCGCACTTCCACATTGGGGTGCTCCACCACCCTGCGGATCATGTTGTTTTTGTAGCGTCGGATGTCGGTCTTGTAGGTATCCGTGTCAGAAAAGACCAGCTGTCCGCCCAGGTGATCCTCCTTTTCAAAGAGGATCACCTGGTGTCCCCGCTCTGCGGCGGTATACGCCGCCTTCAGCCCGGCGATACCGCCGCCCACAACGCAGACCTTTCGCTGGACCGGCGCCTTTTTCAGCGGGTAGGAGGACTCATAGGTCTTGAAGGATGCGTGGGGATTGACCGAGCACGGACCCACAACATCATAGCATCCGTGGCAGCGCAGGCAGCCGTCGATAAGCTGTTCATTCCCCTCCCGGAGCTTTCTGGGATAATAGGGATCCGCAAGATTCAGCTGCCGGGACAGGCAGACCAGATCCGCTGTGCCCGAGGCCACCAGTTCCTCCGCCACCGCGGGATCGGCACAGGAGTTGATGATGACCAGCGGCGTGCGGATCCCTGCCGCCTTGATCTTTTGACAGTACTCCCGGTTTGGCGCGGGCGGAAACGTGGCCGGAGAGATGCAGTAGGCGTTGGATTTGGGATTGAAATGGCGGCCCGCCGTGATATGGAACAGATCCACAAGGTGCTCCGCTTCCAACAGCCGGAAGAATTCAATGGTCTCATCGATTTTGATGCCGCCCGGCTCCTGTTCATGGACGCTGGTGCGGTACTCAAGGATGAAATCCGGCCCCACCGCCTCGCGGATCTTCCGCATCACCATAATGGGGAACCGGGCACGGTTTGCGATGCTGCCGCCGAATTCATCGGTCCGGCGGTTGAAATCTCCGGCACGGAACTGATCCAGCAGCTTCCCGTGGCCCGCGTGGATCACGCAGCCGTCTAGCCCCGCATCCTTCAGCCGGGCGGCGCACTTGGCAAAATCGGCGGCGATCTGCTCCAGTTCTGCCGGGGTCATCTCAATGGAGCGGCTGCCGTCGGGAAACTCCATGGTTGAAACGCCTTTCCCCACCTGCGGGCCCATGGGGCCGGGACCGGCCGGGCCGCCGTTATGGGTCAGCTGGGCGAACGCGAGGCAGTTATACTGGTGCATGGTGTTGACATAGTTGCGCAGAGACAGATGCAGAGACATGGGATACGGATCCAGATAGAGCTGCATACGGCCCATACCGCCGCCGTATCCGCCGTCCCGGTTCACCACGCTGTCGCCGCCGGCGACGACCCGGGCCGTTCCGCCCCTGGCGATGGCGCCGTAATAGTCCACGTTGGCCTGGATCAGCTCCGTGCCCGGGTTGTCCTGATTGCATCCCAGCGCACCGCTGAGAATACGATTTTTGAAGGTCGTGTTCCCCACCTTGAGGGGTTTGAACAGATTTGGATATTTCAGCTGCATTTATGTTCCTCCTGAATCGATTGCATATTGATCTACCGGCAGAGATAACGGCTGATCTCGCCGGGCTTCATTGGTTTTGTCAGATAGCGGTACCGACGGCGTTTTTCGCCCAGCAGGGCAAGCAGGACGATCCCCGCCGCCAGAACGGGAAGAATCAGCCGCATAGGCAGCATTGCCGCGATGGCGCTGTCCGTTGTCCCAAGTGGGATGATCCGCCGGGTGCTGGCCGGAAGCTGCCCTGCGGCAAGCCAATCCTCCAGCGCATCCGCGAGACCGGACGCAAGGGGTTCATACGCTGCGGCGGGGAACCCGTACCCGCCGTCAAGCATATAGGCCGTCGCCGCCACCGTGAGTCTTGTTTCCCGGTCGCCCGGGTCGAGCCTGCGGCCGTCGGAAAGCGTGATCGAATACACCCGCCGTCCCGGTTCAGCGCCGGCATCATACTCCACCTGAAGGCCGGACACCTGCAAAAAGCCGCCGAACGCCGAAGCGTCCCGGTCGATCGTCTCCGTTTCTGCATCCACAACGATGCGGGACAGCGCATGCTCCAGCATCGCCGACAGCTCCGCGGCTGACAGCTCCGCCACGGCCAGCGTCCGGTTTTCCGCAAACACCGCCCGGATGTCCTTACGGGTCACTTCTGTTCCGGCAATGCCCCGGACAAGGTCGCCGCTGTTGACCAGCGCCGCATCTGCGGCCCCGGCCGCACGAACGGCGTCCGCCACCATGCAGCCCAGATAGCAGGCGGCGCAGTCCGTCTCCTCGCGGCTGAAGTCCGGCAACGCCCCGGGCAGGCGGCACAGCACCTCTGGTGTCCCGGCCCGTACCGGCAGGATCAGCGCTGCCGCCAGCAGAGCCGTCATCGCCAGCTTACACGTCCGCCGTACCATTGATCTCTTTTGTATAGTGGCAGGCCACGAAATGCCCGGGCTGGACCTCCTCATAGGGCGGCATTTCCGCAGCACATTTTTCCCGGGCATACGGACACCGGCCCGCAAACCGGCAGCCCGGCGCGGGATCCACCGGCGTGGTGAGCTCGCCTTTCATGACGATCCGGCTGCGCTCCCGGTGGATGTCCGGCACCGGAATGGCAGACAGCAGTCCTTTGGTGTAAGGGTGCAGCGGGTTCCGGAACAATTCTTCCGACGCGCACTTTTCCACGGTGCACCCCACGTACATGACCATGATGTCGTCCGAGATATGCTTGACGACGGACAGATCATGCGTGACGAATATGTAGGTCAGGCCCTTTTCCTCCTGAAGATCCTGAAGCAGGTTGAGCACCTGAGCCTGAATGGACACATCCAGAGCGGAGACCGGCTCGTCGCAGACCATAAGCTCCGGGTCCAGCGCCAGTGCGCATGCGATCCCCACGCGCTGCCGCCGCCCGCCGTCCAGCTCATGCGGATACGCGTAGGCGTACCGCCGCGCGAGACCGACCACATCCATCATCTCAAAAACCCGTCTCCGGAGTTCCGCTTTATCCGCGCACAGTCTGTAGGTCTTCAGCGGTTCGCTGATCAGTTCATAGATGCAGTACCGCGGATTCAGCGACGAATAGGGATCCTGAAAAATGATCTGCATCCGCCGCTGAAGGGCTTTGCGCCGGCGTCCCTTCGCTCCGGTCACATCCTCGCCGTCAAACAGGATCTTCCCCGATGTGGCGGGCAGCAGACCCAGGATCGTCCGGCCCAATGTGGACTTTCCGCAGCCGGACTCGCCCACGACCCCCAGCGTTTTGCCTCTTGCGATCGTCAGGCTTACGTCATCCACGGCATGGAGCGTCCCGCCGGGGGTCTTGAAGTACTTTTTCAGGTGCTCCACCTCGAGCAGGTCACGCATGGCACTCCGCCTCCTTTCCGTAATTGTGACAGCGGCAGAAATGTCCCGGTCTGATCTCGGTCAGCTCCGGCTCCTCTGTTCTGCACCGGTCGACGGCACAGGGACACCGTGGATGGAATTTGCAGCCCTCGGGCAGCGCGGCGGGATCCGGCATCAGCCCGTGAATAGGCCGCAGGCGGCGCTCCGTATGCTCCAGCGAAGGCAGCGACCCAAACAGTCCCTTGGTGTAGGGATGGGCCACCCGGTCGAAAATGTCCGCAAGGCTCCCGTACTCTACGATCTCTCCGGCATACATGATGGCCACTTTGTCACAGGTCTCGGCCACAACGCCCAGATCATGCGTAATGAGAAGCATGGACGAGCCGCTTTTCTCCTTCATCTCCCGGATCAGTTCCAGTACCTGCGCCTGGATCGTGACGTCCAGCGCGGTGGTTGGCTCATCCGCGATCAGAAGCCGGGGGCTGCACGCCAGCGCCATGGCAATGACCACCCGCTGCTTCATGCCGCCGGAAAACTGATGCGGATACTCCCGGCCCCGGGCGGCGGGGATGCCCACCATCTCCAGCGCCTGATGGGCCCGCGCCTCCGCTTCCGCGGCGGGGAGATGCTCATGAACGCTGATGACCTCCGCGATCTGTTTTTCCACCGGGAAGATCGGATTCAGCGCGGTCATGGGGTCCTGAAAGATCATGGAGATCCTGCTGCCCCGGAGCTGGCGCAGCTCACGATCGCTCATGTCCAGAATGTTTTCACCCTCAAACAGGATCTCCCCGCCTGCGATCTCCGCCGGGGGCGTGGGCAGCAGATTCAGGATGCTCAGCGCCGTGGTGGTCTTGCCCGCGCCGGTCTCGCCCACCAGCCCCAGCGTCTCCCCCGGGGCGATGGACAGATCTACGCCGGTCACCGCATGGACCGTGCCGTCCATTGTGACATACCGCACGGTCAGGTTCTTTATTTCAAGCAATGCATTGTTCATGTCCGTTCCTCCGTCAGCGTCTGAGCTTCGGATCCAGCGCATCCCGCAGGCCGTCTCCCATCACGTTGAAGCCAAACATGGTCAGCATGATGGCAAGGCCGGGAAACGTGATCATGGGCCAGAAGGTCGTGATAAATTCCCGCCCGGTATTCAGAATGGAGCCCCACTCCGGCGTGGGCGGCTGTACGCCCAGTCCAATGAAGCTCAGGCCGGAGATCATCATGATATTTCCGCCGATCCGAAGGGTGGATTCCACGATGAGCGGCGAGAGCGTGTTGGGCAGGATCTGGCGGAAAATGATCCGCAGGTGACTGGAACCTCTTGCCCGGGCCGCTTCCACAAACTCCTGCTCCCGGATGGACAGCACTGTGGCCCTCAGCATTCGGGAACTCGGGGCGATGCCGCTGATGGCCACTGCCAGCGCGGTGTTCACCACGCCGGAACCAAGCAGCGCGGATACGGATACTGCCAGCAGCGTCGGCGGGATGGCCATCAGGATATCCATCAGCCGCATGACCGTCGTCTCGTATGCTCCGCCGAAGTATCCCGCCGTGGCCCCCAGAACCGCGCCGATGGCCAGCGCGATCACCAGTCCCAGCAGAGACACCAGCAGTGATACCCGACCGCCGTAAATGATTCGGCTGAGCAGATCCCTGCCGTAGTTATCGGTACCGAAGGGATGCTCCAGACACGGCATCATGAACCGCTCCTCAAAGCTCTGCTTGGCATAGTCGTAGGGAGCGATGACCTCCGCAAACACGGCGGACAGGACAATGATCAGCACAATGACAAGGCCGACCATGGCCAGCCTGTTGCTGCGGAACCGCCGCCAGGTATCCATCGCCTGGCTGCGCTTTTTTGCCGGCGCCTGAGGCTGGCCGGACGCGGCGGACTGTGTCAGTCTTATGCTCATGCCGGCTCAGCTCCTTTCCCGGCAGCCCTCTGCTTTTTGGGCCGTACATACTGGGCTTTGATGCGTGGATCGGCCATGGCATACGCGATATCTACCAGCAGGTTGATCAGACACACCGCCAGCGAAAGCACCAGCACCGTGCCCTGAATGGTGGTGAAATCCCGGGAATTGATGGCCGTCAGCAGCAGCACGCCCATACCCGGAATAGAGTAAATGCTCTCCACGATGATAGAGCCGCCGAAAATGGTGGTCAGCTGCATTCCAATCACGGTGATCACGGGGATGAGCGCGTTGCGCAGCGCGTGCTTATAGATGACCGTCCGCTCCTTCAGCCCCTTGGCCCGGGCAGTGCGGATATAATCCTGCCGGATAACGTCCAGCATGCTGGTCCGCGTCATGCGCACCACCAGCGAAATCGGGGTGATGCCGATGCAGATGACCGGCATGATGTAATGCTTCCATGAGAACAGCCCCGCCGCCGGAAGCCACTGGAGCTTCTGGGAAAACACGATAATGCCCATCAGCGCCAGCCAGAATCCCGGCATGGACGCAAAAAATGTGGCAAGCACCGTAATGACGTAGTCCAGCACGGAATACTGCCGTACAGCGGAGATCACTCCGATGAGCACACCGAACACCACCGTGATGACGCTGCCCATCAGTCCGAGCTTGATGGACACCCAGATTCGCTCCATGATGAGCGTCCGGACCGGCCTCAGGGAGGAATAGGAGGTGCCCAGATCAAATTTGGTAAAGAATCCGATCACATAATCCGCATAGCGAACCACAAAAGGCCGGTTAAGCCCCATTTCTTCCCGCTTCTGCTGGTACAGCTCTTCGGAATAATTTGTTCCCAGCGCAGCAGAGGCAGGGTCGCCCGGCATCAGATCGTTGATGGTGAAAATAATGAGAAGAACGCCGAGCACCGTCGGGATCATCCACAGAACACGTTTGACAATAAAGCGTATCATAACATTTCCCCTATACAGAACCGGGGGAGGCCGTTGTTCCCAGCCTGCCCCCGGCATTTTTACGATTCTGGGTCTTGCGGTGAACTTATGCCAGCTTGATATCGCCCAGACTGCCGAAGTTGCTGCTCACCATCTCCAGGCTGGCGATGCGGTCATTGTAGCACCAGGCCTCCTGGATCTCGCAGTAGGGCATAAACCAGTAATTTTCGTACAGCCAGCCATCCAGTTTCCGGTACGCCTCGGCCCGGGCCTCGGGATCCACCGTGTCAAGGCCCTCTTCCAGCAGCGCGCGGTACTCCGGGTCAGACAGGCTGCGGTCCGCAAACAGGCCGTTATACGTGGCGCTGTAGATCGTCCAGACGTCGTTCAGGCCATTTGTGGAGTTCAGGACAGCCAGATCATTTTCACCGGCAAAGTAGTATGGAAGCGCCGTATTCAGCTCGTAGGACGCGCATTCCACCGTGATGCCAATGTCCCCCAGATAACCCTGAACGGCCTCCATGACCCGCATTTCCTGAGCGTTGGAGCTGACGGCAATGTAGTAGAAGCTCATTTCAGCCGGGTCATAGCCGGCGTCGGTCAGGATCTGGACGGCCTTCTCCGGGTCGTAGGTATAGCCCTCGTGGGACACATGGTAGGCCGTAGCCGCGGGCCAATGCGAGTCTGCGGCAGTCTGGAGGGATCCCCATGCCATCTCGCCTACGGCGGCCCAGTTTACCGCATAGGCAATGGCACGGCGCACCTCGATGTCCTTCAGATATTCGTTATTTTCGTTCATCACCATAGTGGGCACGCTGTACAGCGAGTTTTTCACCAGATGTCCGGCGGTCTGGCCGTTTTCGAAGCTGTCCACCTGAATCGAATCCAGCCCGAAGGCCGCGTCAATGACGCCGTTCTGATAATCGGTCATCATAGCGGTAGAGTCGGTGTAATGGCGGACGGTGATCTCGGTGCAGTCGTGGGTACGGCTGTCATCCCAGTAGTCCTCCCGCAGGGTGTACACCACATAGGAGTCCGTCATGGTCTCCGTGATCTCATAGGGGCCGGAGCCGACAGGAGCGCTCCACCAGATCTCATCGTCGGCAGGATGCTCCGCCATGAATTCATCATCCATGATCACCAGGGATGAGAGCTCGGACAGTGCCGGGCCATAGGGTTTGGTGTAGACCAGATATACGGTCATCCCGTCCTCGGAAACGTAGCTGAGGTCAAAGTCGATGACGCCCTCCCAGAAGGAGGCCATCTGGCTTCCGCAGTCCCGGGCGTACTGGAAGGAAGCCATAACGTCCTCTCCGGTCATCTGCGAGCCGTTTGAAAACGTGATGTTGTTCTTCAATGTGATGCGCAAGGTGGTGGCATCATCCCAGCCCCAGTCGGCGGCAATGGGAGAGTAGTACTCGGTGTCTGCCCCCATGGCGAACAGCGTGTCGAACACCAGCAGACGGCAGAACACGGCCGGCTGATTCGAGCCGTTTGGATTGAATGCGTAGTAAGGATTCGTGGTGCCCACGGCGACGGCAGTGCTTTTTTCGCCCGTATCCTGCGACTGCGTGGTGTCGGGACCGCTGTTCCCGGTGTTGTCCTTGGTGCCGCATGCGGTCAGCATCACCAGCATCAGGATGGCCAGCAGCAGCGCGGCGGCTTTTCTCAGGTTCCGCACGTTCATGAATTTTTGCTCCTTTCACTCCATTGTTAGTCGTCATATCCTCCGGTTCTGTGCAGCATAGCCAAAAGATATAGGAAAGCGGCAGCTTCGTCAAGTCACATTAGACAAACAAAGCTGCCGCTTATAAAGTATTGTTTATAAATTTTGTGCACAGGATATCTCTTCCGCCGCAATGGCGCAGAACCTGCTGATTTGGGGAGAAATACGGGTATCGTGCCATGCTGCGACAAGCTTCGGCCCCGCGACAATGGCCGCTTCCCCTTCCTCTACGGTGAGGCATCGGATCCCTGTCTGTTCAATATCATCCAGCGCGGGCAGGCGGGCCAGACAGAGACCGGAACGCACCATGGACAGCAGGGACTCCAGATTGTGCGGCAGCGCCCGTCCACCCTGACGAAGCTCGACCACCCGCTCAAACATGGAGCTCTCCATGCGCTCGATCCGCTTGATCCCTGTATGCGCCATGATCTCATGCCGGGGCAGTTCGTCGCCTCTGATCGTGCTCCGCGCAGCCAGTGGATGGGACTCCGGTACCATCAGCATATGCTGCACCTCGCCGTAGTCCCGGACCGCAACGCCGCGGGGCAGCGTGTAAAAGGGATTGAGAAACAGCGCGACATCGATCTGATCGGTCAGAAGCTGGTCAAACAGGCTGTCTTCCGGCTCGACAATATTCAAAAACACGCTGAGCGCAGGCCACTCCTCCGTAAAGCGGCTGACGATCCGCCGGAACCGCCGGCCGCCGCACAGGGCCGAGTAGCCGATGGAAAAGCTCTTCTGGCCTGTGCTGAGCCGGACGGTTTCATAGGCCGCGTCTATGGCGCGCACCGCCTGAGCCACCTCGCGGTAAAACTGCGCGCCCACCTCGGTCAGCGCTACCCGGCGGGTCGAGCGGGCCAGCAATTCCGCACCAAGCTCGTCCTCCAGCGCTTTGATATGGTAAGAGACCGCAGCCTGTGAAACGAACAGCTTCCGTGCTGCCCGGGTAAAGCTCAGCTCTTCGGCCATGGCGATGAAACAGCGCAGCTGGGTAATCGTCAATTTATCCACCTCAATTTCTGTTAAGGTGCCGCCGGACTGCGGATTTATCAAGAATCTGTATAAATGATATGTTCAGTATATCAGCATCGCTTTGCGCCGTACAATACTGCTGCGGAATAACAGAGCCGCTCCGTCATATGCAGTTGGAATACATGGCGCAGAGCGCCCGGCGGATGATTGTTTTTCAAGGCTGGTATACGCCTGTTCCAGCCGAATGAGCTCCATACAGCCGCTCCCGTTATATCCTTCTTGTCAAAATGACATTGTTGTGTCATGCTTTGCGCGAAGATTTGTCCAATATGCAAAATCAGACCGCTCTTCAACGCACCTGAAAATTATGAAGAGCGCAAGTGGTCATTACGGAGCTTCGATCCTTGCGCATTGCCTTATGGTGATTGGAATGCGGCCGGTCTGCGGCTTATTCCAGAACCGTCGAATTGCTCCTTTCAGGAAACGGAGGCCGGTTATATATGGATACCAGACAGATCCACTAATTTCTGGCAGTGTATCAAAGCGGCGGCTTTACCAGTGCGGCCAGGCGTCTGCATGTCAACCAATCCACGCTGAGCCGGCAGGTCGCCGCGCTGGAGGAAGAGATCGGGGCGGAGCTTTTTTATCGGGGAACGACGAGGATCGGCCTGACAGACGCAGGGGAGCTCTTTCTGCGCGAGGAAGAGGATATTCTTCTGCGCTATGAGCGGCTGCGGGACAAGATCACACGGATCGGGACCGGGACCAGCGGCCAGCTGGTGATCGGAATGCCGATGGACCTCTTTGGCAGCAACGCGATTTTTGACCGCTATGCGCCCTCGGCCGCAGACGGAGAAGTGGATTTTCGCCATAGTGTCCTGAATTTTGACGAACTGAGTCAGGGACTGCTCAGCGGTGACATTGACCTTGCAATCACTTGTGATTTTGCCATAGAGAAGATCCGGGATGAACTCGAATACCGTTTCGCGTTCAGTGAGCCGTTCGTCTTTTTTGTGCGCCAGGGCCATAAGATATCCGAAAAGGCGGAAGTTACAGTGGACGACCTGCTGGAAAATGGCTTAACCGTGCTGAAGACGGACATTGTTCCGCCGTTTCTCCGCCGTGTACTGCGCCAATCCAGGCAGAAAACCGGCGATACTGTCCGCTATGCGCCAAACCCCGAAAGCATGATGATGATGATTTCCACCAGCGACCGGGTCGGGGTGATGCCGAAGTCATTATACGAGTCTTCCCAAGTGGCCTACGGTCTGGCGGCGCTCCGCCTTCCGGAGGTGGACACTGCGGCAGATTTTGTGATGGCGCATCATAAGAGCAACAAGAATCCGCTCATTCATACATATATCAACATGTTGAGAACTTATATCTGGAAACGGAAATGGTGATTTGCAGAGCGCATGGCTTATTAGTGCCATGCGCTTTTTGCATTGGCACATCCTTCCCTGCCGCGGTATACTCAAACACAGAGGGCAGGCCCAGCGCGCGTACGGTCTGACAGTCACTACAATTTGACCGATCTGCAAAGGGAGGATCGCTATGACTCAGGAAACAGGTAAAAAAGTTGACCCCGGTTTTTATACAAAAAGCAATTTTGGCCTGAAGGGCTGGATCATGATCATTTTTGTGGGATTGATGCTGTTTTACTGCACCGCCCTGACCAACGACGGCATGAATGTGGCCGTTCCCGCGATCGCGGAGGAAAAAGGGTGGGATTACGCCACCATTCTGGCATACGGGACCCCGACCGGATTCATCACCGTTATCTCGTTTTTCCTGCTCTCTATTCTGACGGATAAAAAGGGAGCAAAATTTGTTACCGCGCTGTGCCTTGTGGCGACCGGATTGAGCACGATCTGGTTTGGCAACGCCGGTTCTCAGGTGCAGTATTTTCTGGCGCTGACCTGCGTGTCTATCTTTTCTCAGGGATGTGCCTGGATCGGCGGCGGAGCCTATCTGGCCAAATGGTTCCCCAAAAAGAAGGGCCTTGCGCTGGGCTGGGCCACCATGGGAAATAATCTGGCATCAGCCTTGGTGGTTCCCATCCTGTCCGGCCTGATGGTTCTCACCGGCACCTTTGCCATGACCACGGTGATTTTCGGCATTGTCATCGTTCTGACAGTGGTGTTCTGCTTCTTCCTGCCCAATAACCCGGAGGATGCCGGGACGACTCCGGACAATTACCCCATGCAGCCCGATGAAATCGAAGCGTACCGTGCGGAGGCCAACGCCTATGTCTCGCCCTGGACGATGGGCAGGCTGCTGAAAAAGGAAGAGACATGGCTCATCACATTGGTGCTGGGTATTACCATGATGACGTCTACCGGTATTATGAGTCAGCTTGTCACCCGACTGTCCGGAGCGGAGATCGGCTGGAGCAGCACCAAGGCCATCACGACTATGACGGTAGTTGCCGTGATCGGTATTGTGGGCAGCTATATCTGGGGTGTGCTGGATCAGAAGATATCAACCAAAAGACCGTATTCATTTTTATGCTGTGGCATGGCGTGGCCATCCTGCTCAATATCGTTCCCGGCCAGATCCCGGTCTACCTCTCGCTCTTCATGATCGGCATGGCCATTGGCGGCAACGCGAACTGGCCCGTATCCCTGGTATCCAGCGTTTTTGGGCATCAGAACTTCGCCAAGGTCTATTCAATTGTGATGCCGCTCTATGGTGCCGTTGCCACCTATGAACTGAACCACGCCGGGTGGATGGGCAACCCCCAGCTTTCCGGCCGGTCCCCCATCTCCTCCGTGGGCTTTACCCGGGGTGACGGTGTTCAGGTCCTTCAGATGGACCGGGATATGATGGAACGCGTAGCGGACAACTTCGCGTCTGCCGCACTGTTTGTGAAGGACTGCGGTTTTGACGGCGCTTTCATCCACGGGGGCATGGATGGCTGTTGGCGCAGTTTTTGTCTCCCATGGTCAATACGCGGACAGACGAATTCGGCGGCTCCCCGGAAAACCGCGCCCGTTTCCCGCGCATGGTGGTGGAGCGCGTCCGTGAGGCCGTCGGCAAGGATTTTATTCTGGAATACCGCATCAGCGGTTTCGAACGCACGCCCGGCGGCCTGACACTGGATGAAACGATCCCCTTTGTCCGATCCATTCAGGGCAAGATCGATCTCGTCCATGTTTCCGCCGGCATCGACACCCGTCTGGACCTCACCCTTCAGGCCCATCCGAGCATTTTTCAGCCGCATGGCTGCAATGTGGATCTGGCCTCGGCCATGAAAGCGGCGGTGGACATTCCGGTGGTGACCGTTGGCGCCATCAGTTCCCCACAGATGGCGGAGCAGATCCTCGCGGAAGGAAAAGCGGATGTTGTGGCCATGGGGCGGGCGCTGATCTCGGACCCGGACCTGCCCCGAAAGGCCCGGGAAGGCCGTGACGATGAGATCGCGCCCTGTACCCGATACCTGCATTGCCGGGGGCATATGGATACCCACAAGCATTTTTCCTGCGCAGTCAACCCCCGCACCGCCCGGGAAGCCCGATATCCCGCGGATATTGGGGAAAGCGATGTGAAAAAGCGCGTTCTGGCGGTCGGCGGAGGACCGGCCGGAATGAAAGCCGCCATCGCGGCGGCCCGGCGCGGGCATGACGTGACCCTGGCCGATGAACGGGAAAAACCGGGCGGCCAGCTGAACTTTACGGATCACGATGACGTCAAGGCCGACCTGCGGGCACACAAGGACTACCTGTCGCACATGGTGAAAAAATCAGGGATCAAGGTGTTGTCCGGAACTCGGGTGGACCGTGGATTCGCACGGCAGATGGAGCGTGATGTGATCGTAGTGGCGGCGGGAGCTGCGCCGATGATACCGCCGATCCCCGGCATCAACGGTCCAAACGTAATGGGCGCGCTGGATACCTACTATCATATGGAACAGGTCGGGGAAAACGTCGTCATGATTGGCGGCGGTCTGGTGGGCGTAGAGACTGCGCTCTATCTGGCTGACGCAGGCAAAAAGGTGACGGTGATCGAAATGACGGATACTGCCGCCCGGGAGGCCAATCGGCTTCACGCCGAGGCACTGCGTCTGGCCATCCGGGAGCGGGGCGTGAAGATACGCACCGACACTCAATGCTGCGCTGTGGAGGACGGCGGTATTCTGGTGAAGGGTCCGGATGGCCAGAGTGAAAAGCTGAACGCCGACACGGTGGTCTACTGTGTCGGGATGCGATCCAATTCCGACGTCTATCAGCAGCTTTATGACTGTGCGCCGGAGGTATACCGGGTGGGCGACTGCATCAGACCGGGTACAGTGCGGGAGGCCCTCCTCACCGGATACTATACCGCGGCGGAGATCTGATGCGCCTTATCCCTCGTCCAGGCAGAGCAGAAATATCCAATACTTTGTGTCACACAAAGCGAAAAACAGCAGGGTATCGGCTCATTATGAGCCGATACCCTGCTGATGGTTAACCGTGTGCCGATAAGACAGTAATTTGAGGAAACTACAAAATCGGCATCTGCCAAG
>CAYNEH010000004.1:0-24009 GCA_964396195.1 uncultured Oscillospiraceae bacterium | reverse complement strand
GAATGTGCCGAATGCTTTTCGGGTCAATCCCGAGCCAGCCCATCTTTTCCTCAAGCCGGTCATAGTTGTAACCGGCGTCTATCATCAGAGTCGTATTGCCTTTGCGGCAAAAGAAAATATTTGCGACCCATTCGCGCACGCAGGCGACATTTTCGTCTATCCAACCTGTGTTCAGCGGTTTGAAAATCTCCTTGCCGCGATAGAACGCACTCATGCTTTTTTCTGAAACGCAGTCGCTTTCTTTGACATATATATTCCGCTTCCTTCCTGAAAATCATCAAATGAGGAGAATCTCAAAATCCAGTTAGCATACTCTAACCGGTGCGTTTTTGAAAAGCCGCCATTGGCGGCTCCTCAGAAGTCGTATGTGTCTTTGCCTTTATCATATGATTAAAATGCAAAAAATCAAGATGGTCAGAGACTATTTTGCTCTATACGTATGTTTTTTTGCTAAGGCAGCACCGCACAATATCGTCTGCGGCGCATTGCAAGCAAATTTTGTTCCCGCATTTCGCTGCATTTTCTTGCAATACACAAAGCATTGCCGCGGCAATGCGCCTCATTCGAAAGCAAAATTTGCTAAATCGCTCTTTCCGAATTATGCGGTGCTGCCCTGAAATTATGAAACTCCTCATTGCACAGCTGTCATATATCGCACCCGCGATGCCGGCATCTGGAGGAATGCTCAAAAGCAGCGGAATTCCGGGCTATACCAGCGGGAGAATAATCGTCGTCCACATCCAGCTCAGCGGCATGACGAAGACCATTGCCGGGATGAGGTCGGCAATCGGGAAATTTTTGATTCCGGCGATGCGCAGACCGGTGGCGATCATGATCATGCCGCCGCAGGCCTTGAAGTCACCGATCATAGTCTGCGTGGTCAGCGGGAAAATGAGATTGGCCAGCACAAAGAGCAGCAGGAAAATAACACACTGGGGAATCGCCACCAGCGCCACCACCGCCCCGATGGAGCAGGCAAAGATTGCTGCCGTGAACAGATCCAGAATGGACTTGGCCAACAGGACGGTGTGATCCCCGCTGAAGCCGGACAGCAGCGCTCCATAGATACCGGTGCCGCTGGCACAGAACAGCACGATTACCGTCAGGAACATGGCCGTACTCTCCGCATTTGTGCTGTCCGAAGGGGAGAAGCGCCGCTGGAGCGCCGCCGCGCCGTCGGAGATCCTCTGCCCCAGATGGATGAGCAGGCCGACAATGCCTCCCAGAATCAGGGCAAGCACAACTGCCGGCATATTCTCCATCTGGGTTGTGGCGCTGACGCCCATGCCTATTGAGCACAGACCGAATATGAGGTTCAGATTCTGCTGAAAAGACTCGGTAAGCCTGCCCTTCAGCAGACTTCCCAGCACACCGCCTGCTGCGACGGACAGCGCATTGACAATCACTCCGATCGGCATACCACATCTCTCCTTTTCTAAATGCAAAACACGGGCCGCCGCATATCCGTGCGGCGGCCCGTAGCCGGAACATCCCCTTAGTCCAGCACTTTTTTCATAAATTCGGCCAGCTCCCGCTGCCCGGCTTCCGCCTCGGGAATATCGTGGAGCAGGAAGAACACATGGGGCATGAACTCCCAGCTGTGCAGTGTCACATCCACACCCTCGGCGGACGCCTTCTGCGCGCACCTCAGGCTGGCATCAAGGCAGAAGTCGCAGCTGCCCGTCTGGATGAACATGGGGGGCAGCCCCTTATAACTGCCCTCGTTGGGCGACAGATAGGGTTCGTCCAGTTTGTGGCCGTTGGTGTACATGACGGAGAAGGCAATGTTCTGGAGCAAAAACGGATTCGTGGGATCCGCGTCCAGCGCTTTCTGCACGTCTTCCGGCATTTTCATATCTGCACCGGGAGATACCAGGCACAGTCCTGCGGGAAGGGGCAGGTCATGGTCACGCAGATACTGCGCCAGCACCAGGCAGTAATAGCCGCCGGCGGACTCGCCGATGAGGACAATATTTTCCGGCTGATAGCCTTGCTGCAGCAGTGCCTGATAGGCCGCCACGCAGTCCATAATACCATCCGGGAAAGGGTGTTCCGGCGCAAGGCCGTAATCGAGGGACACCATATTATAACCCATCATTTGCTGAAGCGCAACCATTCCCTGCAATCCGGTGCAGGGAACACCGCCGCACCAACCGCCGCCGTGGATGTGTACGATCAGCTTATCCTGCGGCGCACCTGCATAGTTCATCTTCGCCGTACGCACGCCGCCCAGCTCGATCCATTCCACAGTGATCTCGTCAGGCAGGCGGCCGCCCTCCAGGTCGCTCTCCGCCAGCGCCTCCCGGTACTGACGCATAATGTCCGGGTCAAAGTAGTCATGTGCCTCGTCCAGAAAACCGGACGTGGACATGTTCAGCGGCTCTCTCCGTCTTTTCATTCTAAATCAGTCCTCCTACATGCAAAATCAGGCATCTTCCCTGCCGATGCAGCGGTCATCCAGCGTGGCCACCAGAATAAAGCCAATGACAGCAACCACAGCCAGCACAATGTAAGCGGCCACATAGCTGCCCGTCAGCGACTGCGGCACGCCGACGACCGTATTGGCAAAGGCAACCACAATATTCCAGATCGGCATGATGACGGCCAGTGCTTTTGAAAAGTCGTAACGCCCAAAGACCGTGGCAATGATGGCCGGAGTCAGGTTGTTGCCGGCGCCGATGAAGCAGCCCAGCAGAACGGCGGTGACATAGGCCGTCCAGGCACCGGGGATCAGCATAAACGCGATCATCACAAAAATGACGACATAGAGCAGCAGGGCAGCCTTTTTCGTGCTGAACCTGACGCCCAGATAGCCCCAGAGATAGCTGAACGGAATACCAAGCACGGCGGCAATGGTCATAATGCTGATGGCGTTCATCTCAGGCAGACCCTTGATAACGAGCGTGCTGACCAGCGTGGACAAAATACCCACGGTTATGAGCAGGATTATGCCAAAGCCGAAGGCAATCTGCCAGCTCTGGCGCTTTTTCAGAATGTCCTTGGTGGTCAGGCCGCCATTTTTGCGGTACTCCTCACCCTGCCGGAACTGTTCCTGCACCTGCTCCTGTGTGAGGGTACGGTCGTTGTCCGGGAACTCGCCCATCTCCTCCGGGTTATCTCTCAGCAGAGCGAAGGACAGCACGCCAAGCGCCAGGTAGATGATGCCCCACACGAGGAAGGTACCCGTCAGGCTGACCCGAGCCAGCAGGAAGCTGATGATGTACAGGCACAGCGCCGTGGACAGGTTGGAGCCCATGGTCACATAGCCCAGCACCAGATCCTTCTTGCGGGGGAACCAGTTGGTAATGATGCCGTTCAGCCCGATATAGGTGGCGCAGTTGGCGCCCAAACCCATCAGCACACGGCCGATGCAGTAGACCGCCAGATTATGGGCCATTGCCAGCACGCCCATGCCGCAGGCAGCCACTGCCCAGCACAGCAGGGTGATCTTCCGCGGGCCGATTTTGGCCTGGAGCGCACCGCAGCCGGCCACACCGGGAATGGTGAGCAGACTGGCTACCGTTGCAACGCCGTACAGTGCGGCAGTCGGCACGTTATAGCCGGCAGAGAATGCCGGAATGATGAGGTTTGCGCCCTCTACATTCATGGCCGCGGCAAAGAACCACATGGCCATGCCCAAAAAGACGATCAGCCACCCTCTGGCGCTGAATTTACTGTTGGCATTTTTCTTGCCTGCTTTTGCATTGTTCGGAACACTCATACTCTTTCCCTCCATGTTTTTCACAATTTGTTCCGGATTTTCTTTCCGAATTTGTTATATCATACCAAGGAGGAAAAGAGAAACAAAGTTTGCCCGGACATTTACAAGGGCAGACTTGTAAATGCCCGGACATGCAGGACCATATGTTCAGGCAGCGCCGCACAGTGTCGTCTGCGGCGCTTTGCGGATTTTTCCAATTATACGGCGCTGCCTCAAAATTGTGCCAGCAGGCTCCTGATATAGGGGCGTATCACGGGGTTGCCGTTGTCCCCGCACCAGACGGCACCCAATTCTCCGGTCATATCCAGCGGAAGGCGGCGCAGATCCGAATTGCGGTAGAGCAGAGAGTACTTCCCGCCAAATCCGATGCCCTCGCCGAATTCAATAATCATCCGCTCGGTAAATATTGACATCCCCGAATCATAACTCAGATTGGCCTTGACGCCTCTTTGCTGAAAATAGTCGTGAAGGTACTGCCACAGCCCGTTGTACTCCGGCCCGGCAAACATCACGGCATCCTTCAGATCCATCAGTTCATGAATCCGCTCTGCATTGGGAAAGCGGGCAGAAAAAAAGGCGTAGGTCACGTCATCGGTCAGCACCTGCGTGTGAAATCGCGACGGAGTCTCAATGCCCAGCGGCATGACGGCCAAATCAATACTCCGCTCCTCCAGTTTATGCAAAAGTGCGGAGTAATTGGCCGACACCGATAGCTGACAGCTCAGCCCGGCATATTCTTCCGGCATGGCATCCCGGGCCTGAAACAGCAGCGGACCGAGATCCAGATTTTCAAAACAGCCGATGCGGAGAAGTGTTGCGGTAGGCTTCCGGTAGGCGGCTGTCAGGCTCTGAAACTCTGCCGCGCTCCGGCGGAAAAAGTCCGCCATCCGCTCCCCCGCCTCTGTCAGACGCACGGATTTTGTCGTGCGGACAAACAGCGGAAAGCAAAGGTCATTTTCCAGCGCAGAGATCTGCGCGCTCAGCGCCTGCTGGGAAATATAGAGCTTCTGCGCCGCCCGGCTGAAATTCAGTTCCTCTGACAGAAGCAGAAAGCTGTTCACCTTTTGTTCCGTGATCATAACAACACCCTCTCCCGGTGATTCTATTTTAGCATACTTTGAGCCGTTTGTCAGGGGATCGGCGTGCGATACAGCGGCATATTTATCTGAAAATGCGCATCCATCCGGTAAAAAAGCAAAAGTTTGTAAAAAATGTCAATCGACATAACTTCGTTTTGGTGATACATTGAGGAAAATCAAATATTGCAATTAAAGGATAGAGGCGCGGAAGTCAAGAGTAGCCGTAGCGCAAGGCCGTCGCAGGGCCGTTGCTCCGGTGAAAGGGGTTTCCGCCGAAGGAAAGCAGGCGAAGCTTTCCTGGGCATGCGGATAAGATCCGCATGACTGTCGCATTTGCGGAGAGCTATGAATTAATTGCGGAATCCTGCCGGATTTTCAGAGTGAAGACGGGCAGAATACCGGAAGATAACGCGTAGCAAATGCACAATGCATATGCTGCGCATTTTTTGTCCTCAAATTGCAGTAAATGGTTACTAAAAAGAAAAGGAGACTGCATTATGACTTCAAATCCCATCTTCCGCGGTGTTGCAACTGCCCTTATTACTCCGCTGACGGAACGCGGCGTAGACTACCCTGCACTCGGCCGGCTCATCGAGTGGCAAATTTCCGAGGGAGTAAATGCCCTTGTCATCGTCGGGACAACCGGCGAGGGCTCTACCCTGAATGATGAAGAGCACCGTGAGGTGCTCCGTTACAGCGTGGAATGCGCCGCCGGCCGCATTCCCATTATTGCCGGCACCGGCTCCAACGACACGGCGTACGCCATCAGTCTTACAAAATATGCCTGTGAGATTGGCTGCGATGCAATGCTGGTTGTGACGCCTTACTACAACAAGGCAACGCAGAACGGGCTTGTAGCGATGTATACCGCGATTGCCGACGCCTCCACAAAGCCGATTATCATCTATAACGTTCCCTCCCGCACGGGGGTCAATATCCAGCCCGCAACCTATCAGAAGCTTGCGCAGCACCCGATGATTTCCGGAATCAAGGAGGCCAACGGGGATATCTCCAGCATTGTGACCACCGCTTCCCTTGTGGGGGATTCTCTCAGCATCTACTCCGGCAACGATGATCAGATTGTACCCATTCTCGCCATGGGCGGCAGCGGCGTGATTTCGGTGCTGGCCAATGTGCTGCCCCGCAAGACGGTGGAAATCTGCACCCGCTTCTGGAACGGCGATGTCGCGGGGAGCGCCGCATTGCAGTGCGAACTGCTTCCGCTGATTCACGCACTGTTCTCCGAGGTCAACCCCATCCCGGTAAAGGCCGCAATGGCGGCACTCGGTTTTTGCGAGGATTATCTCCGGCTGCCTCTGACCACGATGGAACCTGCTCACCGTGAGCACCTTCTGGCCTGTATGCGCGAGCAGGGGCTGAACGTATAAGGGAGATTATAAGCATGCAGATTATTGTACACGGCGCAACCGGCCGTATGGGGCAGCTGATCTGCGCGGCAGCCGGAGACCGGGTTGCCGCACGAATCAGCCCGGACTATCCCGCAGGCAAAAGCGGGTGCTGGCAGACAATCTCCGAATATCAGGGGCCGGCTGACTGCGTGATTGACTTTTCTCACCACAGCGCAACCGGCGCACTGGTGAATTATTGCCTGGAACGCAAGCTTCCGCTGCTGATTGCCACCACCGGCCAGACTCAGGAGGAGCGCGCGCAGATTGAAGCCGCCGCCGGACAGATTCCGATATTTTTTTCCGCAAACTATTCCCTTGGAATCGCCGCGCTGACCGATCTTGCACAGCGGGCGGCGGCGCTGTTTCCGGATGCGGACATTGAGATTGTGGAAACGCACCATAACAGAAAGCAGGACGTTCCCAGCGGCACGGCATTGGCGCTGGCAAACAGCATTGCTTCCGTCCGCCCGGGTGCTGAATTTGTCATTGGCCGCCACGAAAACGGCAAGCGGGAGAAATGCCAGATCGGGATTCATTCCCTGCGTATGGGCAACCTTCCCGGCACCCATGAAATTCTGATTGCCACGGATTCCGAGGTGCTGACGCTCCGCCACGAGGCGAGAGATCGTTCTGTTTTTGCGCAGGGTGCAATGCAGGCCGCCCGGTTTCTGGTCGATATGCCGGCAGGACTTTATACCATGCGCGACCTGATCGGAAGGGAGAATGCGAAATGAATGCACAGGAGATCATTACGTATATTGCACAGGCACCCAAGAAAACACCTGTAAAACTCTATATCAAAGAAACCGCCCCGATTGATTACGGCACGGCAAAGGTATTCGGGGCGGGAGACCGGATTGTGTTCGGAGACTGGGGCGAACTCAGCCCGATTTTAGAGGCAAACCGTGACAAGATTGCCGACATTGTCATCGAAAATGACTGCCGCAACAGCGCCATTCCGCTGCTGGATCTCAGGGAGATTCCCGCGCGGATTGAGCCGGGGGCCATAATCCGCGATCAGGTTTCCATTGGCCGGGGCGCAGTGATTATGATGGGTGCAATACTCAACATCGGCGCCGTTGTGGGAGAAAACACCATGATTGACATGGGCGCCGTTCTCGGCGGACGCGCAACCGTCGGCAAAAACTGCCATGTGGGGGCAGGAGCCGTCCTGGCGGGAGTGATCGAGCCTGCTTCCGCCACGCCCGTGGTGATTGATGACGGAGTGCTCATCGGGGCAAATGCCGTGGTGATTGAGGGGGTTCACGTGGGCGAAAACGCCGTGGTGGCGGCGGGCGCCGTAGTGACAGAGGATGTACCTGCCAATATGGTGGTGGCCGGGTGCCCGGCGCGGATTATCAAGGAGAAGGACGACAAAACCACCATGAAAACAGCACTGGAACCGGCGCTGCGCACCCTCTGAGAGGAGGCAATGTCATGCAGCTCAACGAGGCCCTGTACAGCGCAAAGCGCAGCGCCATCCGTGAATTCTCCGCGCTGGCCCGGCAGAATCCGGGATGTATTGCCCTGACCCTCGGGGAGCCGGACTTCTCTACTCCGCTGCCCATCTGCGAGACTGTTTCCGATGCACTTGCGGCCGGACAGACCCACTATATTGAGAACAACGGCGCATATGCCCTGCGTGAGGCCATCGCCCGCTTTGAGCGGGAACGGAACGGCATGGACTATACACCGGAGGAGGTCATTGTTACCGCAGGCGCTACGGAGGCACTGTTTACCGCACTGTTCGGAATCCTGAATCCCGGGGACGAGGTAATTGTCCCAACGCCGGCCTTTGTGCTCTATGAGCAGATTATCGGACTGTGCCGCGGAGTGTTCGTGCCGTATGACACCGAGCCGGATCATTTTCAGCTGAACGCCGAGAGGCTGGAGGCGCTGATTACCCCCCGCACAAAGGCCATTATCCTGAATTCCCCCAACAATCCCACCGGGTGCGTTTATCACCGGCAGAGCCTTCAGGCTGTTCACGATGCGGTAAAAGGGCGTGGAATCTTTGTCATCTGCGACGATGTATATCGACAGCTGAACTATACGGAGGACAATCACAGCTTTGCGGAGTTCCGGGATTTGCGGCAGCAGATTCTGCTTGTGCAGAGCTTTTCCAAGCCCTATGCCATGACAGGCTGGAGAATGGGTTATCTTCTGGCAGACGCCGTGGTAAAGGAACGGCTGGAGCTGCTGCATCAGTTTATGGTGGTTTCCACTCCGGCTCCGTTTCAGAATGCCTGCATCCGCGCGCTGGAATGGGATGTCGGCCCATTCCTGGAAATTTACCGGAAGCGGCGGAACTATGTGCTGGAGCGCCTGAGAAAAATGGATCTTCCGGCAAATGAGCCGGAGGGTGCATTCTATGTGTTCCCGTCCATCCGGGCCTATGGGCTGAGCTCTGCGGAGTTCTGCACGCGGATGATCCGGGAAGCGGGAGTTGCCGCCACGCCGGGCAGCTGCTTTGGAGCGGAGGGCTACATCCGCCTGAGCTACTGCTGTGATGACAGCCGGCTGCGGGAGGGTCTTGACCGGCTGGAGCGGTTTCTGGCCGGGCTGACCCGGGAAGGAGCGCAAACGTGAGAGATTATTGGTCGGAGACTGCCGCGCTGGAGGATATGCTGCGGGAAATCCGGGAGCAGATTCACCGGAATCCGGAGCTTGGCAATCAGGAAAAGCGAACCGCAGCGTATCTTCGGAGCCTGCTGGAGCCGCTGGGGATCACTGTGGAGAACCCATTCGGAACGGCCCTGTGCGGGGAGCTGCAGGGGGCATATCCGGGGAAAACCGTCGCCCTCCGGGCCGATATGGATGCCCTTCCCGTTACCGAGGAAACCGGGGCCGCCTTTGCCTCTCAGACCGCCGGGGTAATGCACGCCTGCGGCCACGATATTCACATGACGGCTGCGGTGGGGGCGGCAATGCTGCTTGCGGCCCGCCGGGACAGCCTTCACGGCACTGTCCGGTTCCTGTTTGAGCCGGATGAAGAGGGATGCGGCGGTGCGCAGCGATTTGTGGATGCAGGCTGTCTTCGGGATGTGGATGCGGTATTCGGAGCACACGTCTCCCCGGAGCTTCCCCTTGGAACCGTCGGCGTTCGCTATGGAAAATTCTATGCCGCATCCGACACCTTTTCCATTACGGTTCACGGGACAAGCGCCCATGGCGCAGAGCCGGAAAAAGGCATAGATGCACTGCAGGCCGGGGCACAGCTGGCCGCAGAGCTTGTAAACCTGAGAACCGCATTAGGGGAAGAACCCTGCGCAGTAACCGTGGGTACGCTCCATGCCGGAACCGCCGTAAACATCGTTGCGGACCGGGCTGAGCTGACCGGCATTCTCAGAACCCTTGGGCCGGACAGCCGGGTGCGGATGCGTCAGCTGGTCGCGGAGACTGCCCGCGCGGTTGCCTGCCGAACCGACACGACGATAGATGTGCAGCTTCATGAAAGCTATCCGGGCGTGGTCAATCATGACGAGGCCACCCGGCTGGTCTTCGAGACGGCATGTGCCCTGCTGGGAGAGAGCCATGTTATGGTTTTGGACGCACCGACCCTGATGACCGAGGACTTCGGCTGCTATCTGAACACGGCAAGGGGCTGCTATTATCACATTGGCGCCGGCTGTACTGCGCCGCTGCATTCTCCGCAGTTCCTGCCGGACATCCGCGCCGCGCTTACCGCCGCGGCCCTGCACGCCGCAGTGATTGAACGCGCGCTGGCGGAATAGGGAAAAGGCAGATTGCATATTATTCCATAAAAGAGAAAAGCGGCTTTCTCTGCAGAAAGCCGCTTCAGCCCGGCGGAAAAGGCTTTGCCTTTTCCGCCGGAGGAATTGCGCCCCGCCTGTCGGCGGGCGTTTTTTCATATGGTACGCTCAGTCGCTGAACATGGTGGTGGACAGATAGCGGTCGCCGGTATCGGGCAGCAGGGCCACAATGGTCTTGCCCTTGTTCTCCGGCCGCTTGGCCAGCTGGATGGCGGCCCATACCGCCGCGCCGGAGGAGATGCCCACCAGCACGCCCTCAGCGCGGCCCACCAGCTTGCCGCCGGCGAAGGCGTCCTCGTTCTCCACGGGGATGATCTCGTCGTACACCTTGGTGTCCAGCACGTCGGGGACAAAACCCGCGCCGATGCCCTGGATCTTGTGGGAACCGGCGGTGCCCTTGCTCAGCACCGGGGAGGAAGCGGGCTCCACCGCCACCACCTTCACGCCGGGGTTCTTGCTCTTGAGGTACTCACCCACGCCGGTGATGGTGCCGCCGGTGCCGACGCCGGCCACAAAAATGTCCACCTGACCGTCCGTGTCCTCCCAGATCTCCGGGCCGGTGGTGGCCTTGTGGGCCTCGGGGTTGGCGGGGTTGACGAACTGCCCGGGGATGAAGCTGTCGGGGATCTCCTTGGCCAGCTCGTCGGCCTTGTCAATGGCGCCCTTCATGCCCTTGGCGCCGTCGGTGAGCACCAGCTCCGCGCCGTAGGCCTTCATCAGCTGGCGGCGCTCCACGCTCATGGTCTCGGGCATGACGATGATGATGCGGTAGCCCCGGGCCGCGGCCACGGAGGCAAGGCCGATGCCGGTGTTGCCGGAGGTGGGCTCGATGATGACGGAGCCGGGCTTGAGCACGCCCTTGGCCTCGGCGTCGTCGATCATGGCCTTGGCGATGCGGTCCTTGACGCTGCCCGCCGGGTTGAAATACTCCAGCTTGCCGAGGATCCTGGCTTCCAGCCCTTCCTTCTTCTCAATGTTGGTCAGTTCCAGCAGCGGGGTCTTGCCGATCAGCTGATCGGCGGATGTATATACCTTACTCATGATAAATTCCTCCATGTTGTAATATATCAGTCAAATAATACGTTTCTGAATCGTTTTTTTATGCCCTTCCGGCGTCAACATCGAAAGACCGACGACGCGTGTTTCTCCATTTTCATACCAACCTTTCTGGTAGGTTAATCGGATTATAGACTATCACAGCCGGTTTGTCAACCTCTTCCGGAAAATTTTTGTTGCTTTCCTATTTACCAATCTGTATAATAGGAAATCATAACGCAATGAATATGGAGGCTGTTCCATGATCATTTCAACCAAGGGCCGCTATGCTCTCCGCCTGATGATCGACATGGCGGAGCACCAGACCGAGGGCTACATCCCCCTCAAGGAGATCGCCAACCGGCAGGAAATTTCGGAAAAATATCTGGAGAGCATCGTCAAGATTCTGGTGAAGGAAAACTTTCTCGCCGGCGTCCGTGGCAAGGGCGGCGGCTACCGCCTCACCCGCTCGCCGGAGCAGTACACGGTGGGCAGCATCCTCCGCCTGACGGAGGGCACGCTGGCCCCGGTGGCCTGTCTGGAACAGGATCCCGTCATCTGCCCCCGGATGGCCGACTGCCGGACGCTGCCCATGTGGAGGAAGCTTGACGATATGATCCAGACATTTTTCGACGGCATCACTGTGGCCGATCTGATGGTCTCCGTCCAGCCGGGGAACGACTATGTGATCTGACGCGTTTCCGCGCATCGTGTTATAATGCAGCCGATAAAATACAAAATCGCCGGGCTTGTTCCGGCAGACGGAGGATCTTATGAGACGACTCATCGTACACCGCCAGCGGGCGCTGGCCTGCTTTGCCATGACCTACTACTGCCTGCCCGGCCATGTCCGGCCCCTCATCGACGGCGCGGAGACCGGTGCGGTCCCCGCCCTGTGCCGGGAACACGGCGTGCCTTTGCGCAGCGGCGAGTCCGCCGCCGTGGAGATCGGCGAAGAGCCCTTTGAATTTTTCGCCGTGGCCTGTCTGGACGGCCGGAACCTCGTCATGGACACCTGCGCCATCCCCGCCGGGACGGAGGACGTCCGCTACACCATCGTCACCGATTTCGACGGGTACAAGCGGCTTCAGGTGCGGCTGGAACCGGGCGAATAAGCAAAGAGGGGTTTTGGCACACGCAAAAATGCCTGAGATGCTATCCTGCATCTCAGGCATTTTCTGTTATTCAACGGTTTTCAGGCTCTCCACCATGTCCACCTTTTTCAGGCGGAAGTGGGCGGCGATGTTCACCGCCGCAGAGAACACCAGCGTCAGCACCGCCGCCGTCACGTAGGCGTAGGGCGGGGCCGTCCGGCCGAACATGACCAGATCCACCTCCACCGTCAGCACCATCCACGCGTGGAGCCAGCGGCCCATAAACAGGCCCAGCACGATGCCGAACAGGGTGAGCAATACGTTTTCCCGGTAGACGTAGGCAGTCACCTCACCATCGTAGAAGCCCAGCACCTTGAGGGTGGCAAGCTCCCGGATGCGCTCGGTGATGTTGATGTTGGTCAGGTTGTAGAGCACCACGAATGCAAGCGCCGCCGCGGCCACGATGATGATGATCACCGCGTAGTTGATGGCGTTCATACTGTTGGTAAAGGTGTCCCGGATGGTACCGATGTAGGAGTAGGAGCCTACGCCGTCCATGGCCATCAGTGCCTCGGACACCGCGTCGGACTGATCCTGTCCCACGCCGTCACCGTAGGCCACCAGCTCTACATTGTGCTCCGGGGCTTCGCCGAAGGTCTGGGTATAAAAGTCCTCCGTCATGTAGACATAGTGGGATACGTAGCTTTCCACGATGTCCGTCACCGTCACCTGCACCCGGCGGTCGCCGTCCAGCGTGATGGTGTCGCCCGCCTTCACGTCCAGCAGCTCGGACAGCTTTTCCGTGATGACCACGCCGCTGTCATCGAGCTGCACCGGCTGGCTGTCCTTCCTGTGGCGGAGATTGATAAACTGCTCGAACTGCTCCTCGTCGGCCACGGTGTAGATGTAACAGTTCTGGCCTGCGCCGGTGGACGAGCTTTCGATCGTCTCGAAGTGGCAGGCCATGTGCCGCTCAACGGACGGCTCGCTGTCCAGATAGGCGTCGATGGCCGTCCGCTCCCCGTCGGTGATCTTGTCCTCCAGGCCCACGGTAGCGTCGTAGAGAGAAATCTCGTCAAACTGCTTATCCAGAATGTCGAAAATAGAGTCGTGCAGGCCGAAACCGGTGACGATCAGGGCAGTGCAGCCGCCGATGCCGACAACGGTCATCCAGAACCGCCGCTGATAGCGGAACAGGTTGCGCACCGTCACCTTCCGCGTGAAGGACAGGCGGGACCAGATGGGCGTGACCCGCTCCAGCAGCACCCGCTTGCCCGCCTTGGGGCTCTTGGGCCGCATGAGATTGGCGGGGGTGTCCATCAGGGTGGAAAGGCAGGCCCACAGCGCCGCGCCGGTGGTGCACAGTACCGCCGCCAGCACCGCAAGGGAGCAGACACCGGGCTGGAGCTTGAATTCCAGCTTCGGGATATTGTACATGATGTTGAAGGCGTTGGCAATGACCAGCGGGATGATGGTACAGCCGACGGCAAGGCCGATGAGGCCGCCCAGGAAGCTGGCCCAGAAGGCGTAGCCCAGATATTTTTTCGAGATGGCGAACCGGGAGAAGCCCAGTGCCTTGAGCGCGCCGATCTGGGTGCGCTGGTCCTCCACCATGCGGGTCATGGTGGTCAGGCAGGCAAGGCCCGCCACAAGGAAGAAGATAACGGGGAATATGTCGGCCAGATTGCTCACCCGCTCCGCGTCCTGCGAATAGCTGGAGAAGCCGCTGTTGGTGTCACGGCCCAGCACGTACCACTCGCACTCGCCGATGTCGTCCACCTCGGCCTGGGCGTCGCTGAGCTTCTGCTCTGCGTCGGCGATCTTCTCGTCCGCCTCCGCCTTGCCGTCCTCGTACTCCTTCAGGCCGTCGGCGTACTCGTCCTCGCCGTCGTTGAGCTTCTGAAGTGCGTCGTCCAGCTCCTGCTGGCCGTCCTTTTTCGCCCGGTTCAGGTCGGCCCAGCCCTGCTCATATTCCGTCTGACCGTCGCTGATGGCCTGCTCTGCGTCATCCAGCTGCCTGGCCGTGGCGTCCAGCGTGGCTTTTGCAGCGTCCAGCTGCTCCTTGGCGGCGCTGAGCTGAGCATAGCCTTCGTCCAGCTGGGCCTGCGCGGCGTCCAGCTGCGCCTTCTGCTCAGCCGCCTGCTCCACCGCCGCATCGTAATACGGCGTGCCCGCATAGGGCTCCAGCGCCGCGTTGTACTGGGCGTAGCCCTCGTCCACCTCGGTCTGCTTGGCGTCCAGCTCCTCCTTATTTTTCTGATATTCCGCAAGGCCGGACTGGTACTCTGTCAGGCCGTCGGCGTACTGGGCCCGGCCGTCCTCCAGCTGCTGCCTGGATTCGTCCAGCTGAGTGCGGGCGTCAGCCAGCTTCACCTGCGCGTCACGGATCTTACGGTCATAGGTCTTTTTGCCGTCCTCGTAGTCTGCCCAGCCGTCGTCCAGCTCCTTTCGCGCGTCCTGAAGCTCCTGCCACGCGTCGGCAAGCTCCTGATCCGCGTCGGCCTTGGCATCATCCAGCTCGGCCCGGGCGTCGTCCAGCTCGGCCTGGGCGTCCCCCACGAGGGTGTCCCGCCGCAGCTGGGCGCGCTCGTCCGCCAGCGCGTCCAGCCCGTCCAGATAGGCGTCCAGCTTTTCATCGTATTCATCGCCGTAGCTGTCCAGCGCGTCCAGTCCGTCAAAGGTCAGGTAGGCCACGGTGTAGTAGTCCGTCCGGAAATTTTCCTCCGGGATATATACAAAGCCGTCCACCTTTCCGGTACCCAGCGAAGAGCTGCCCCGGTCGGTGCCCACGTACAGCGGGCTGTTCACCACGCCCACGATGGTGTAGGTGGTTCGGGCCAGGTCGTCGGCGCTGTCCTCCGGCAGGGTCAGCTCGATGGTGTCACCCACCTTTACGCCAAGCTCTGTCATGAGCAGGGACTCGCTGACGCACTCGTCCGCCGCCTCGGGCAGGCGGCCCTCGGTGAGCTCCGGCAGGTTGAGCTGCCGGGGCAGATCCCGGACCACCACTGTGGCGTCCAGCGCGGTGGCATCCAGCGTCCGGCCGCCCTCCACGGCGGTTACTCCCGGCGCGGCGGCCAGCGCATCCAGGTCGTCATCCGTCAGGCCGAGGGTGGACAGCACGTAACCGTCCATCATGTGGGTGCGGTCGTAATAATTGTCCGCCGTGTACTCCATATCCGGCGCGGCGGTGCGCAGGCCGGACAGGAAGGCCACCGCCAGCGCCGACAGCACCAGAATGGACAGAAATCGGCTGAAGGTGGTCCGGACCTCCCGAACGGCGTCGGTGGTCAGGCGGTTGCGGCGTCTGCCGCGCTTTTTTCCAGAATGCTCCCGTACCATATTACCACTCAATCTCCTCAACCGGGGTGGGTGCGGCGTTGAGCTCCGTTTTCTCCACCCTGCCGTTTTTGATGTGGATGACCCGGTCGGCCATGGGGGTGAGGGCGGTGTTGTGGGTAATGACCACCACCGTCATGCCGTGCTGGCGGCAGGTATCCTGCAGCAGCTTGAGGATGGCCTTGCCGGTGACATAGTCCAGCGCGCCGGTGGGCTCGTCGCACAGCAGCAGCTTTGGATTCTTGGCCAGCGCCCGGGCGATGGCCACCCGCTGCTGCTCGCCGCCGGAGAGCTGGGCGGGAAAGTTGTTCAGCCTGTGGCCCAGTCCCACGTGCTCCAGCACGTCCCGGGCGTCCAGCGGATCGTCGCAGATCTGGGCGGCCAGCTCCACGTTCTCCAGCGCCGTCAGGTTCTGCACCAGATTGTAGAACTGGAATACGAAGCCGATGTCCCGCCGCCGATAGGTGGTGAGCTGTTTTGCGCTGTAGTCGCTGATTCTTGCTCCGTCCACCGTGATGACACCGCCGGAGCAGGCATCCATGCCGCCAAGCATGTTGAGCACCGTGGTCTTGCCCGCGCCGGAGGGGCCGACGATAATGGCAAACTCGCCCTTCTCGACGGCAAAGTCCACACCGTCCACCGCGGTGATGGTCACCTCGCCCATTTTGTATTCCTTCTTGACATGTTCAAAGGAAATATAACTCATCGTTTTCACCGTCCGCATATCCTGTTTTATAATGATATAGTCATCATATCCTGTTTTTAGGTGGGGCGCAACCGCACTGCGGGAAAGTTCAAGAAAAGTTCATTCTTCCCTTGACGGCGGCGGGGCGGTGTCTATGCTCCGCCTACTGTTATCGTTGACTAACCGCTCAATTCCCATATATAATGGCAAAACCGATAAGGGAGTAATCGGCGGCAGCAATGCCGCGGCCCGGTCAACACACTGGCGGCAAAGCCGCCTGGCCGCGCCTTCCATGATGAGACTTATCCGCAGGGGTGCGGGTATAGTCTCTTTTTTTATACCGGCGCATACCTTCAAAAAGAGAAGTCAACACAGAAAGGAAACTGAGATTATGGGATTGCTGGAACTGTTCATTCTGGCCGTGGGCCTGTCCATGGACGCCTTTGCCGTTGCCATCTGTAAAGGTCTGTCCATTCGCAGCCTGAAGCTGCGTCAGGCCGTGGTGGTGGGCCTGTGGTTCGGCGTGTTTCAGGCGCTGATGCCCGCCATCGGCTATCTGCTCGGCTCCGCCTTCGCGGAACTGGTGACGTCGGTGGACCACTGGATTGCCTTCGTTCTGCTGGTCATCATCGGCGCGAATATGGTTCGGGAGGGTCTCAAGGGCGACGAGGAGAGCTGCGACCCGTCCCTGTCCTTTCGGGTCATGCTCATGCTGGCCATCGCCACCTCCATCGACGCGCTGGCCGTAGGCGTCACCTTCGCTTTCCTTCAGGTGAACATCGTGGCCGCCGTGCTGTTCATCGGCTGCACCACCTTTGTCATCTCCGCCGTGGGCGTGAAGATCGGCAACGTGTTCGGCGCGCGGTACAAGTCCAAGGCGGAGGTTCTCGGCGGCGCGGTGCTCATCCTCATCGGCCTGAAAATCCTGCTGGAGCATCTGGGTCTGCTGCCGTTCTGAGGGTTTCGATTGCTGAGCGCCGCGATAGAAAAAGTTTCCTCCCCGTGAAAATTTTTTTGAAAAAGGGTTGACTTTATGGTTAGCCTGTGCTAATCTATGCTCGTGGTTAGCCAACACTAACCACACCATAATCTCCTTCCTCCCATGTTCCGAACCAGGGAATACCCAACGCCCGGGCCGTAAGGCCCGGGCGTTTCCCTTTTTTGCGGGTTGTTCTGTCATTATTACAGCGCAAATCGGTCAAAACGCCGGATTTCCTGCATTCGGCCCCGGATTTTTGCGTCAAAACAGATTTTTCTGCAATTTTTCAAATTCCCTCTTGCAAAACGTACATGACCGTTGTAAAATTACTGCATCATGTTAAAGTAATACCCTTCAATGAGGAAAAGGAGCGACAAAGATGTCTATCAAAAACGCATATCTCCAGTCCGTGATGGACGGTCTCAAGCAGCGCAACGCCCACGAGCCGGAATTCCTTCAGGCCGTGGAAGAGGTTCTGGAGTCTCTGGAGCCTGTGGTGGAGGCCGACCCCCGCTATGAGCAGCAGAACATCATCGGCCGCATCGTGGAGCCGGAGCGAGTAATCATGTTCCGCGTCCCCTGGGTGGACGACGCCGGTAAGGTGCAGGTCAACCGGGGCTACCGCGTGCAGTTCAACTCCGCCATCGGCCCCTACAAGGGCGGCCTGCGGTTCCACCCCTCCGTCAACCTGTCCATCATCAAGTTCCTGGGCTTCGAGCAGACCTTCAAGAACTCCCTGACCACCCTGCCCATGGGCGGCGGCAAGGGCGGCTCCGACTTCGACCCCAAGGGCAAGAGCGACGGGGAGATCATGCGTTTCTGCCAGTCCTTCATGAATGAACTGTACCGCCACATCGGCCCGGACACCGACGTGCCCGCCGGCGACATCGGCGTGGGCGGCCGTGAGATCGGCTTCCTGTTCGGCCAGTATAAGAAGCTGCGCAACGAGTGGTCCGGCGTTCTCACCGGCAAGGGCCTGAGCTACGGCGGCTCTCTGGCCCGGACGGAGGCCACCGGCTTCGGCCTGTGCTACTTCGCCGACGCCCAGCTCCGGGACAACGGCAAGTCCTTCGCCGGCAAGCGGGTGGTCATCTCCGGCTCCGGCAACGTGGCCATCTACGCCAACCAGAAGTGCACCGAGCTGGGCGGCAAGGTCATCGCCATGTGCGACTCCAACGGCTACATCGTGGACGAGAACGGCATTGACTACAAGGTCATGCAGGAGATCAAGGAGGTCAAGCGCGACCGCATCAAGACCTACCTGAACTATGTCCCCACCGCCAAGTACGTGGAAGGCTGCTCCGGTATCTGGACCGTCCCCTGCGACATCGCCCTGCCCTGCGCCACCCAGAACGAGGTCAATGAGGAGTCCGCCAAGGCCCTCATCGCCAACGGCTGCATCGGCGTGTTCGAGGGCGCGAACATGCCCTGCACCCCCGAGGCCATCACCGCCATCAAGTCCGCGGGTCTGCTGTTCTCCCCGGCCAAGGCGTCCAACGCCGGCGGCGTGGCCACCTCCGGTCTGGAAATGAGCCAGAACTCCGAGCGGCTGAGCTGGACCTTCGAGGAGGTCGACTCCAAGCTCAAGGGCATCATGGAGGGCATTTACAAGGCCTGCGCCGATGCCGCCGAGAAATACGGCATGAAGGGCGACATTCAGGCCGGCGCCAATATTGCCGGATTCCTGAAGGTTGCGGATGCCATGCTCTGGCAGGGAATCTGCTGAGAAATCGTGAAAAAACCGCCCGGCGGAGCGTTTGCTCCGCCGGGCGGTTTTGCTTCGATCATCGGTATTGCGGTTGATGCTTACTCAATGGCGATCTGCTTCTGGCTGGGCAGCTCGGGCTGACCGGCCTTCGGGAAGGTCAGGTGCAGGATGCCGTCCTCATACTTGGCGGCTACGTTCTCGGGCCGGACGTCGCCGATGTAGAAGCTCCGGCTGCACTGGCCGACGTAACGCTCCTGACGGATGTAGCGGCCGTCCTTGTCCTGCTCGTCCTTGTCAAGGCCCTTGGAGGCGCTGATGGTCAGGTAGCCGTTGTCCAGCTCCACATTGACCTCGTCCTTCTTAAAGCCGGGCAGGTCGATGTCCATCTCATAACCATTGCTGACCTCCTTCACGTCGGTCTTCATCATGTTCTTGGAATGCTTGCCGTACAGCGGATCATGGCCGCCGAAGAAGTGCTTATCAAAGGGGTCACCAAAGAAATCATCAAACAGGTTCTCGCTCCAAATGCTCGGATACATAAATCATACCTCCTAAACAGTATGTAATCGTTTTTCTGGTTTAAGGCTTTGTACTCATTCCGGGGAACCTCTTTCAGCTCCCTTTCCTTTCGTACAAGCACATCATAGCACAAAAATTAGCACTGTCAATAGGAGAGTGCTAAAGTTCACAATAAGTTAATGGAATATCGCATATTTTGTGAATAAAGCAGTTTGTTTGCGCGAAAAAAGTTCCGGGCCGGTGCGGCTGCACCGACCCGGAACCTCTTGATTTTACTGTGTTTCCGCCGTTTCCTGCGCCAGCGCCGCCGCCTCGTCCGCCGTATACAGCGCGTTGAGAACGGTGAGCAGCGCCTTGGTGTTCATGTGCTCGGGAAAGCCCAGCCTTTTCAGCAGAGCCTGCCGCCGTGCGGCGGAATCCGGCCGTCCGGTAAGCCCCAGCGCGAAGAGATCCGCCGCCGTCAGGTCCCCGGCGGCGGGGGCGGGGGCGTCCTCGTCCAGAAAGGTCGCGCCCGCCTGCTCCAGCGCCCGGAGCAGCACCTCCGGGGACACGCCCTCCACCCCCAGCTTGCCCTCCTTGCCGGGGGCGCGCTTGCGGCGCTCCTTGCCGTAGATGTCCGGGATGTAGGCGTGCTTCACCTGCTCCGGCGGAATGGCGCCCTTGAGAAAATTGCGGATGACAAACCCCGCGCCGTCCGGGTCGGTGAAGATGATGAGCCCCCGCTCCCGGGCCAGCCGCCGCAGCAGCGTGAGCTTTTCCCCGTCCTTGAACACGCCGAAGCCGGACGTCTCAAGAATGACGGCGTCCACCACCTGCGACAGTGTGTTTTTGTCGTAGCGGCCCTCCACCACGATGGCCTCGCGGATGCGTCTCATGTGATCACCCGCCGTCCCGCCGACAGCTCCATGAGCAGGGAAATGAGCAGCTCCTCCCCGTCGCCGCCGCAGCTTTTCATGGCCACGTCCGTCTCCGCGCAGCGGCGGACGGCGTGGCGGCACCACGGCAGGGAAAATTTCCTGGCTCCGTCCATGAGCTTGTCCGCCTGATAGCTGTACCGCATGGCCCAGAGGGACATGAAATCGTCCCGGCTGCCCCCGGCCTCCAGACAGAGCCGGGCGGTATAGATCTGGCGGAAGTACTTGCCCATCACCGACAGAATCATAATGGGGGCCTGCTGGTCGTGGAGCAGGTCGGCCAGCACGGAAGCCGCCTTGTCAAAATCTTTCCGGGTGATGGCGTCGGTCATCTGGAACACGATGGCGTCCACCTGCGGGATGGCCACGGCGTCGATGTCCTGCCGGGTGACCCGCTGACCCCGGGCATAGGCGGCGATCTTGCCGATTTCGCTGACCAGATTGTTCATCAGGTCGCCGCACAAAAAGATGAGGTATCTGGCGTCCTCGGTGTCGATGGTGTGCCCCGTGGCCCGAAAACGGCGGACGATCCAGTCCGTCAGATCGCCCTGCTCCTGCCGCCGGAACTCCACCACCGCGCCCTTCTCCTTCAGCAGGTTGGTGAGCTTGGCCCGGCCGTCGGCCTTGTAGGGAATGAGGTCGTATACGAACACCAGACAGCAGTAGTCCGGCAGATTGGAGAACAGAGCCAGCAGCTTGTCCCGCTGGCTCTCACCCCCGGCGAAGAGGTCGAAGTCCGTCACCAGCACCATGGTGCGCTCGCTCATCATGGGCAGGCAGTCCACCGCCTGCTCCAGCCACTCGGGGGAACAGTCCTTCCCCTGGGCGGTGTGGAGGTTGAAGTCCTCCAGCCCGGCGGGAAGCAGGGCCTTTTTTATCTCCCCCAGATAGTAGTCCCGGAGGTACGCCTCCTCTCCGTGGAACACGTAAAGGCTTTTCAGCCGGTTTTCCTTCAGATCCCGCTTCAGCTCGCGCATGGCGGTGTTGTCAGCCCTGGATCTTGGCGGCATAGCCGTCACTCCTTACATAGATGGTAACCGTACCCATCTCGTCGGTACGGAAGACCCGGATGCCCCGCCGGGCCAGCCGGTCGAGCGTTTCCGCCGCCGGGTGGCCGTAGCTGTTGTGCAGCCCGGCGGACACGACCGCCAGCTCGGGCAGCAGCGCGTCCAGCAGCTCCGCCGAGGTGGAGCCGTCCGAACCGTGGTGCCCCAGCATCAACAGATCCAGGTCAGGGACATTATAATACTTCACCAGCATTTTTTCCACAAAAGAATCCGCGTCGCCGGTAATCAGCGTGTTGAAGTCCCCGGCGGAGCAGAGGAAGAACAGTCCCTCCTCGTTGGACGTGCCGGCGCTCAGCGGCGGATAAATGGTGATTTTCCCTTCGCCGAAGGGAAGCTCCGTCAGGGCGGACACCGTGACAACCTCCGCGCCGGCGTGTTCCGCCAGCGCCAGAAGCTCCGCGCGCCGGGGCGCGTCCGACGGCGGCAGGGCCACCGTCCGGATCTCCATCCGGTGAAACAGCTCGTCCACACCGTTGACGTGGTCATCGTCAAAATGGGTGAGCACCAGCAGATCCAGCCGGGCGATGCCGAGGGCGGCGAAGTAGTTGGCGGCCACGTCTCCGGGGTCATCCATGCCGGTGCCGCCGCAGTCTACAAGGCAGGTCTGGCCGTCGGACAGAAAGGCGGTGGACGAGCCCTGACCCACGTCCAGCGCAGCAATCGTGAGGGCGGAACGCTCCACCGGCAGTCGGTTGAGCCCGAAGGCCGCCGTCAGCAGAATAGTGAGACAGCACACCGGTACCCAGAGCCGCGTCCGTTGGCGGCGCAGAAGAACCCCCGCCGCGAGAAAGAGATAGGCCGCAATCACGCACAGCAGGAACAGCACATTGGCCGTGTCCACCGCAGCAAACCGCCAGCGGCCCGCGATGGACGCCGCCCAACAGGCATACCGGGCCAGCAGCCCGGACACTGCGCCCATGATCCGCCCTGCGCCCGGTGCGAATAAGCCCACGAGGCCCGTCAGCATGGCACAGGGCAGGAACGCGGTGATTGCGGGCAGGATGAACATGTTGGACAGCACGAACACCAGCGACGCCTGACTGAAATAATAAGCCATGATCGGCTCGGCGAACACCAGCGCGCCCAGCCCTGCGGCGGCGCTTTCCCCCGCCGACCGGAGGCAGCGGACAGACCACTTCCACAGCTGCCCGTCGCACCGCCCGTTCAGAGACTTGAGGGCGTGCTCCTGCCGCCGGCAGAGAGCGGGCGTCACAAGCACGATGCCCGCCACCGAGGCAAAGGACAGCTGTAAGCTGATGCTACCGGCGGCGTAGGGGTTGGCCACCAGCAGTACCAGCAGTGCAAAGCCCAGCGCCGTGGGCGCGTCGTGTTCCCGCTTCGCAAAGGGCGCAGCCAGCAGGACGCCCTGCATCACCACCGCCCGGAAGGCCGACGGCGTTCCGCCCGCCATCAGCGCGTAAAAAACCATCAGCGGCAGGAGAAGAACCGCCATCAGCCGCTTGTTCTTCGCCCGGCGGAGCAGAAGGTGTGCAAGACAGGAGATGTGGGTACCGGACACCACCAGCACATGGGCAAGACCCGCGCGGTTGAAGTCGGAGCGCACCGAATCCCGCAGGAGGCTCTTGTCCCCGGCGGTGATGGCCACCGCCAGCCCTGCCGCGTCCCCGTCGAAGGCCCGGGTCAGGCTGTTCCGCAGCGCACGCCCCGCCCGGGCGGGCCACACCGACGGCGCGGGATACTCCGGCCGGGCCACGGACAGGGGCGCTTCCTTGCTGGTCCCCAGCAGAAACACGCCCTTGGCTGTAAAATAGGTGGTTTCGTCACCCCGGATGTGGGTGGATTTTTCCAGATCGGCGGTAAAGGTGACGACGTCGCCCGGCTCCAGCCCCGCCCAGTCATCCGTGCCGTAGATCACCGCGTCCGGCGCGTTCCAGCCGCCGTCCAGTCGGACGGTGACGGAGCGCCCGCCCACGGAGGTCTCTCTGGGATAGGTGGTCACCGTGCCGGTGAGGGTGAGGGTCTGCCCCGCCAGGGCATCCGCCGGGGCGCGGAACACGGCCGTCCAGCCCCAGAACCACCCGGCGGCGAGAACGGCCCCCAGCGAGAGGGCGAAACACCGGCGGAGGATGGCCGTCAGCCGGACGGGCGGCAGCTCCCGGCGGGAGAGCAGAAGCCGCCCGCCCAACGACAGCAGGAACAGCACCCCGAATACCGCCGCCAGCGGACGAAACAGGTTTGCCGGGCCGTAGACGCACAGCAGGCACGCCAGCGCAAACCCGCCGGAAAACCACGCCAGCTTCCGCATTTCCTCACCCTCTTCCGCCGTTTTTCTCCATTTTAAGGGCTTTTTCGTCATCCGTCAACGAAAAGGATGAATCAAGCGGGTGGCGCGGCTTTGCCGCCGCACTCCCTATCCTGTCCTTACCTATCCTAACCTCAGGTTCCAACTTGGATCCATATTGGTTCCATGTTGGTTCCGGAGGATACATCCCCCGCAAAAGAATATGAAAAAGGCCCGCATCCGTGGATGCCGGATGGTCGTAAGGCAGTTTCTTTCCCGGCAGCAGCGAGGTGCGGGCACCCCTTGCCTCTCCCTTTGGGAGAGGTGGCTGAGCGCAGCGAGGACGGAGAGGGCAAATGACCATGCCAATTGATTTTATCATTCGGAAAAGGCTGGCCCTCTCAGTCACCTGCGGTGACAGCTCTCCCAGAGGGAGAGCCAAGGG
>CAYNEH010000003.1:0-24583 GCA_964396195.1 uncultured Oscillospiraceae bacterium | reverse complement strand
CATCGGGACTTCGTCCAGCGGAACGGTCTCCGCCCGCTCCGCCGCGGCGGCCCAGACCTCTGGCAGGCCGCAGCCCGTGACCCGGAGCTTTTCCGTGCCGTCGTTCAGGCTGAACTGCCCTCCGCCCTCGTCATAGCAGAAGCACACCCACTCTGTCCCGTCCTCAAAACGGAGCGCCAGCGTATAGCCCGTGCCCCCGGTGGGCAGGCCGCGCTTGTCCCAGCCGCCGCGGGCCGTCATGCCGGACACCGCCGCCACCGCGCCGTCGATCTCTTCGCCGGTCAGCGTCACCTTTTCCGGCTTTTCGTCATCGCACGCCCGGTAAAGCACCGCGCTCTCCGCCGTCCGGCCCTCCAACGGCGGGACATAGGGCTTCTCCCCGCCGCAGGCGGCAAGCAGCAGCAGGAACGGCAGAAACAATAAGAATTTTTTCTTCATAAGGAGCTTTCTCCGTCAGTCTTCCAACGATGTAAGCAATCTTTGCATCCCTTCTTCGTCCTGTGGATAATACTCATCTGCGGTCAGTTTGACGCTTTCTGTTGCTTGCTGAAAATAATACCCCTCTCTCTGGATGAATTTTCCTTGATAGGCTCCAACGATGCAATATTCTAACGAATTACCTCTTCCGCTATCAACCAAAAATAACAAAAGATGCTGTCCGACTTTGAGTGTAGGTACGCCGCCGTAATAAACTTCAACTCCATCCATCACACCGCCGCCCTCAAAAATGGTGATCACGTCTCCGGCGCTGAGTTCCCCTTTATACGCCGCCGTCACCTGCGCCGTTGAACTGGTATAGACATAAACATCTTCCAATTCACCATACACAGTATTTGTAATGTCTACCTCGACGACAGCTTCTGCAAGGTCGTATAACTCATCCATAGATTCCACAACTAGAGCCAGAGCTGCCATACCGCTCTCATAAGTCTCCTCTCGATTGATACTGTCAATTTTGCTAGCACTGTTGCAACCGCTCAACGATAGTACCAATAGGCAAGTCATAATTAGTAGCTTCTTTGCCTTCATATATATCCCTCCCTGCACTACATATTAGCAACTCGAACACCAAGGATGTCATCGTTAGTTGCGTTTCTATACCTATCTGTTACCGTCAAAATTGACTCCCACATCAACGAAGTAGCATCGTTAGGGTGATGTAACCCTAATGCATGCCCGATCTCATGAGCTGATACATTATACCTTTGGTACACATTTAAAATATCATTCTGCGCACGTATTGTCAATATATACATAATTATTTTTATATTTTTTATATTTTTTGTGCAATATAGCTCATTTTATTTTCTGTTGTAACTCCCATTTCCCTATGTTATAATACTTTATCACACAAAATCGTGAAGGAGATTTTACTTATGCGTTCCGACAATGTGAAAAAGGGCGTGCCCACCGCCCCGAACCGCTCCCTGTTCTACGCGCTGGGCTACACCAAGGAGGAGCTGGAGCGGCCCCTCATCGGCGTGGTGTGCTCCTACAACGAGATCGTCCCCGGCCACATGAATCTGGACAAGATCGCCGAGGCCGTCAAGGCCGGCGTCCGGGCCGCGGGCGGCACCCCCATCGAGTTCCCCGCCATCGCCGTGTGCGACGGCATCGCCATGGGCCACGTGGGCATGAAGTACTCCCTCGTCACCCGGGACCTCATCGCCGACTCCACCGAGGCCATGGCCATGGCCCACCAGTTCGACGGGCTGGTGATGATCCCCAACTGCGACAAAAACGTGCCCGGCCTGCTCATGGCCGCCGCCCGCGTCAATATCCCCACCATCTTCTGCTCCGGCGGCCCCATGCTGGCCGGACGGCTCCACGACGGCCGCCGCACCTGCCTTTCCCACATGTTCGAGGCCGTGGGCGGCTACTACGCCGGCAAGCTGGACGAAGCGGGCGTGGAGGAGTACGAGAACTGCGCCTGCCCCACCTGCGGCTCCTGCTCCGGCATGTACACCGCCAACTCCATGAACTGCCTGACCGAGGCCATCGGCATGGGTCTGAAGGGCAACGGCACCATCCCCGCCGTGTGGTCTGCCCGGCTGCGCCTTGCGAAGCACGCTGGCATGCAGATCATGGAGCTGGTGAAGCGGGACATCAAGCCCCGGGACATCATGACTCCCGCCGCCTTCCACAACGCCGAGACCGTGGACATGGCGCTGGGCTGCTCCACCAACACCATGCTCCACCTGCCCGCCATCGCCCACGAGTGCGGCATTGAGCTGGATCTGGACATGTCCAACGACATCTCCTCCAAAACCCCCAACCTCTGCCACCTGGCCCCCGCCGGGGACACGTACATGGAGGATCTGGAGCAGGCGGGCGGCGTTCACGCCGTCATGGCGGAGCTTACCAAAAAGGGTCTGCTGGACACCTCCGTCATGACCGTCACCGGCAAGACGCTGGCGGAAAATCTGGAGGGCGTGGTCAACCGGGACCCGAACCTCATCCGGCCCATCGAAAACCCCTACTCTCAGGACGGCGGCATCGCCGTGCTCAAGGGCAATCTGGCCCCGGAGGGCTGCGTGGTCAAGCGCTCCGCCGTGGCCCCCGAGATGATGACCCACACCGGCCCCGCCCGGGTGTTCGACAGCGAGGATGACGCCATCGCCGCCATTTACGCCGGAAAGATCGTGGCGGGCGACGTGGTGGTTATCCGCTACGAGGGCCCGAAGGGCGGCCCCGGTATGCGTGAGATGCTCAACCCCACCTCCGCCATCGCGGGCATGGGGCTTGACAAGGACGTGGCCCTCATCACCGACGGCCGCTTCTCCGGCGCCACCCGGGGCGCATCCATCGGCCACGTCTGCCCCGAGGCCGCACAGGGCGGCCCCATCGCCTTTGTGGAAGAGGGCGACCAGATCGCCATCGACATCCCCGGCTGCTCCATTCAGCTACTGGTAGATGACGACACCCTCGCCGCCCGAAAGGCAAAGTGGGTGTGCCCGGAGCCCAAAATCAAGACCGGATACCTCGCTCGCTACGCCAAACTCGTCACCTCCGCCGCCCGCGGCGCGGTGCTGGAGTAAGCTCCGCCCGCCGGAACCGAATATAAGCAAAAGCCGCCCGGAACCGATTTGGTTCCGGGCGGCTTTGTTCATGTAAAATCGTGACGGAGAAAAATTACTCCACGGTGAGCACGATCTTGCCGGTGTAAGCGCCGGCCTTGAGCTCCACGGCAGCGCCGTCCACGGTAACGGTCAGCTTCTTGCCCTCGGGAGCGGCAACCTTGGCGCCCTCAGCCAGAGTCAGAGCAGTGATATAGCTGGTGCCGGTGACGGTCCAGGCGGAGTCCTTGTCCAGATCGATGCACACGCCGTTGTTGATGGTGGGGGCGGCGGTCTGGGTGATGTTGCCCAGCTCCATGCGCTCGTCCTCGCGGATGACGGTCAGGCCGTCACGGTACTTCTGGTCGGCGGAGGAGATGATGCCCTCGATCTTGGTGTTCTTGAGGTTCAGGCCGAGGTTCTTCGGGCCGCGGAGGTCGTCGCCGTTATGACGGGCAGCGGGACCCATGGCGGGGGGAGCCTCCTCGCCGTCCTTGGGCAGCTCGAACATGGGCAGGATACCCACCTGAGTGTCGTGGAAGATGCCCATGCCGCCCTTGGCATCCCGCTGATAAGCGCGGATGTTGGTGGTGGAGTTGTAGAAGTTGCCCTTCAGGTCGCAGTTGGAGATGTTCATCACCACATCCTCCTTCAGGGAGGCGGCGGACAGGTCGCGGTCGGGCAGAGCCACGTCAACCTCGCCCACGGGGATACGGTGCTCCACCACGTTCATGCCGGACTCGTCCGGATCCATGAGCTGGACGATGGTGCCGTTGGCGGGCTCCATGGTGGTGTTGTCGATGTCGAAGATGGTGGCGGAGGACTTGATGCACAGGGTGGACTTGCCGGTCTTGAAGGAGGAGTCCTTAATGGTGAAGACGCTGTTGTCATCGTCGATGACCATGGCGCCGAAGCGGCGGCCCTTGATGCGGCTGTTCACGATGGACGCCTTGCCCAGACCTTCCATGCCCATGAGCAGCATGGGGTAGCCGTACACATCCACGTCGCAGTTGTCGAAGTCGATCTCGTTCTCGCCGATGCAGAACGCGCCGTAGCCGTGGGCACGGGGGCCGGACAGCTCAAGGCGGGAGTTCTTGACCACCATCTTGATGGAGTCCTCGGAGCCGTCGATGGACAGGATGCCCCAGCCGTTGGTCTTCAGGTCGCAGTTATCATACACCACGTTGCCCAGGTCGGTGAGCTGAGCCAGACGGTTGTTGCCGCAGAAGCCAACCTGCCAGCTGAAGCTGCCGGGCCACTCGCTCACGGGGCTGAGGTTCTGCATCTTGGTGTTCTTCACCAGCACGTCGCTGCGGCCGCCCACGTGGAAGGCGCAGCGGGTGATGCCGGACATGGTGAAGTCGCAGTCCTCCACGGTGACCTTGGCGTCATCCACGATGGTGACAGCGCAGCCAACGCCGAGGAAGTCGTTGTCGCCGTAGCCCTCAAAGTCGGCCTTGACACCCTTGATGGTGTACTCGCCGTTGCCGGCGATGACCATGCCGTTGAAGCTCTCTTCGCTGCTGGCCATGTAGACGCCCTCGGTCTTGCCGTCGGCGACCTCGCCGCCCTGCAGGATGGCGGGCACGGTATTGACCACCTTGCCGTCCTTGACGACGATGGCGGAATGCATCTGGCGGCCGATCTGGTTCAGGCGCATCAGTCCGCCGGGCTCCATGTGGTAGGCATCGGTGACGGACAGCACCACGTCGCCCTTATAGGTGCCGGGCTGGATCTGCTTGCCCACACCGTTGACAGTGAGGGTCAGGAACTTGCCCTCGGGAGCGGTGAGCACCGCGCGGGGGCAGATGGTCAGCTCGTGAGTGCTGATGGTCTCCTTGACCAGCCAGGTGGACTGGTACGCGAGTACCTTGCCGCCGACTTCTTCCAGAATTTTGGTATCGTACATTCAGGTTTACCTCCTAAAACAGATTTACATAATGGAACATTTTTATTTTAACGGATGTTTCCGTCAATGTAAAACAACATTTTGGCTCAATTTTACAACGTTCCGTTTTCGTTCCCGCCGTTTTTGGCGCGTCCGGCCACAAAGTCCACGAACCTGCGCAGGGCCGGCTTTTTGCTGCCCCGGAGCCACGCCATCACCAGCGTGGCGGGCTGGTCGGTGGGGAAGGTGCAGAAATTATCGCTGTCCAGCAGGCGGCAGTACTCCGTCATGAACGTGACGCCCTGCCCCATTTCCACGGCGGAGCAGGAGGACAGGATGCCGTCCGACTCCACCAGCCGGTCGGCGGTGATTCCCAGCCGCTCCATCCGGTTCTCCCGGCCCCGGCCGTCCCCCGGCTCCGGGGTGTAGAACACCGGGTCGTCCCTGAAGTCCTGATAGCTCTTCGCCGTGGCCGCCAGCGGGTGATCCGCCGCCGCTACCAGCACCTCGCGCAGCTCCTCCATCACCAGATAGTCAAACTCATCCGAGTCGGGCAGGCCCTCCAGAAACAGGAATACCACGTCCACCCGTCCCTCCTGAAGCTGCTGGGCGGTGGCCCAGTCGGAGGTGCTGCGGTAAAAGAGCCGCACGTCCGGGTTGGCGGCGGAAAATTCCCGGTACAGCGGCTTGAACAGCCGGTAGACGTTCAGCAGATCCAGCTGCCCCACCACCAGACGGCTGGCCGCATCGGTGCGCAGGCGATCCGCCTTTTCCCTGGCGGCCTCCAGCGTGTCCTCCATGTGGGAAAAGGCCTCGTAATAAATCTCTCCCTCGTCGGTGAGCACCATGCCCCCCCGCTCCCGGCGGAACAGAACGCAGTCCAGATCCTCCTCCAGCCGGGCAAGGTGCTTGCTCACCGCCTGCTGACTCAGGTAGAGCTGCCGGGCCGCTTCGGTGACGTTTTTTGTCCGGGCGAGGGTCAGAAACGACCGCACAAGCGTTTCGCTGATCATGGCTTTTCCCCCTTATGCGTGAAACAATACAATATATATAATACCACGACCCGCGCCGCCGTGCAAGAGCCGCCGTCAGCCCCCGCCGCCGTTTTTCGCCAGCGCCTCCCGGAACCGGCTGACGAACTCGGGGACGATGGATTTGTCCGACTTCCGCCGCCAGTAGCAGGAGAGATAGCTGGCCGGGCGGTCCAGATAGCAGGTGCGAATGGCGGGATTGGCGCACATGGTGTCCAGCTCCACGCTCAGGCAGCAGCCCGTGCCCAGCTCCACCGCCGTCTGCCGGGACTCGATGTTGGGCACCAGCTCCATCCGCGGCTCCGCCACCCCCACGGAGCGGAGGATGTCCGCCATGTTCCGCCGCTGCTCGGCGGTGGTCTCCGGCGAGGATTCCTGCTCGTAGTAAAACGTCTGCCCGGAAAAACCGGACAGCCCCTCCCCGTCCCAGCCGGGGTTGTCCCGGGCCGCCGCCAGCACCAGCCGGCAGGGGGCCACCCGCACCCGGTCGGCGTCCGGGCTGACTCCCATCCCGCTGTCGTCCAGCGAGAACACGATGTCCAGCGTCCCCGCCTCGAACCGGCGGGTGAGGGCGTCCACGTCGTGCCACTCCGTCCGGATGACGTGGCCCGGCCGGTCCCGGCGGAACTGGGCCACCAGCGCGCCGAAGAACACCGGCGGCCGGATGCCCAGCGGGAATCCCACCCGCAGGTCGTTTTCCTGAATTCTGGCCAGCCGCTCCGCCTCAAGGCACACCTGGGCGTACTGCTCCGTCTCCGCCTTGAAGTGGCTGTAAAACAGCTCTCCCACCGCCGTCAGCGCCACCGAGCGGGTGGACCGGGCAAACAGTGAATAGCCCAGCTCCTCCTCCAGCTTCGCAATCTGCTTGCTCAGCGCCTGATGGGACAGATACAGCCGCCGCCCGGCCTCGGTGTAATTCAGCGTCTCCGCCAGCACCAAAAAGCTCTCGATCAGTCTCTGCGTCAGCATGGCTCCCACACTCCTTCCGTTTTATCTGCAAAGCAATTATAGCACATTTAATCCAATTTGGTTGCTAATCAGTGCAAAAGAATTGCTTCACATTTAGGGGAACTTTCGGTACAATAGCCTCGAAAATCAAAAACATTGGAGGAATGTTTTTATGAATCCCTACTATCCCCACCTGTTCGAGCCGCTGACCATCAAGCGCACCACCTTCCGCAACCGCCTGTTCGTGGCTCCTCACATGATGAGCCAGATGACCATGAGCGGCCGTCCCGACGAGTCCATGATCGACTTCTATGCCGAAAAGGCAAGGGGCGGCTTTGCCGTCATCACCGTGGGCGACACCCCCGTGGACCGGGAGCACGCCGCCTCCAACCCCCGCTCCTTCGCCGTCACTCCGGAGAACCAGCCCAGACTGGCTGAACTTGCCCGGGCCATCCACGCCGGCGGCGCGCTGGCCAGCCACGAGCTGAACCACGGCGGCAACACGGCTTCCGATGTCGCGAACACCGATGGCGGCGAAAACTGGATGCCCTGGGGCCCGGTGGACGCGGAGCGCTGGGACGGCGTTCAGATCCACGGCATGACCGTTGACGAGATGAACACCGTGGCCGACCACTTCGCCGACTGCGCCGAGATCCTCAAGGACGCGGGCTATGACATGGTCCTCATCCACGGCGGCCACGGCTGGCTGCTGGACCAGTTCATCTCCCCCCTGTATAACACCCGTACCGACGAGTTCGGCGGCAGCGTCGAAAACCGCGCCAAGTTCCCCCTGATGGTCATCGACCGCATCCGTCAGCGCTGCGGCGAGAACTTCCTCATCGAGTACCGCATGAGCGGCAGCGAGGAGATCGAGGGCGGTCTGACCGCCGAAGAGGGCATTGAGTTTGCCAAGCTGCTGGACGGCAAAGTGGACCTCATCCACGTCTCCGCCGCTCTGGACACCGAGGAGTATCAGGCCGTCCACACCCATCCCACCATGTTCCTGCCCCACGGCGTGAACGTCCACTACGCCGCCGCCATCAAGGCCGCCGGCGTCAAGACCCCCGTGGTCACCATCGGCGGCATCACCACCCCGGAGCTGGCCGAGCAGATCCTCGCCGAGGGCAAGGCGGACGTCATTTCCATGGCCCGCGCTTCCATCGCCTACCCCTACTTCCCCGAGAAGGCCCGCCACGGCAAGCCGGAGGACATCAATCCCTGCCTGCGCTGCCTTGACTGCCTCACCGGTCTCCACGCCCGCAACCAGCTGTCCTGCGCCGTCAACTGCCGCACCGCGCAGGAGGCCCGGTTCGACCGCATGTCCGCCCCCGCCAAGTCCCAGCGCAAGGTTCTGGTGGTCGGCGGCGGCCCCGGCGGCATGATGGCTGCAGCCACCGCCGCTCAGCGGGGCCACGACGTCACGCTGGCCGAGCAGAGCGACCATCTGGGCGGCCTGCTGACCTTCACCGACTATGACGACCTGAAGATCGACCTCATGCGGCTGAAGGATCACCTCATCGCGCAGGTGAAGAAGTCCGCCGTGGACGTGAAGCTCAACACCACCGTCACCCCCGACTTCATCCGCGCCGGCGGATATGACGCCGTCATTCTGGCGGTCGGCTCCTCCCCCGCCCGTCCTCCCATCCCCGGTCTGGACGATCCCTCCGTGGAGCACGCCACCACCGTCTACACCAAGCTGGAGCAGGTGGGCAAGAACGTGGCCGTTCTGGGCGGCGGCCTTGTGGGCTGCGAGACCGGCCTGTTCCTCGCCGAGCGCGGCCACAACGTCACCATCATCGAGATGCAGGACGAGATTGCCCCCGAGGCCAACTGGATGCACAAGGAGGGCATGATGCAGTCCTTTGCCAAGGCTCCCATCACCGCCCGCACCGGTCTGCGGGTGTCCAAGGTGGAGCCGGGCCGCGGCGTGTACGCCGTCAACGGCGAGGGCGCTGAGGAATTCATCGCCGCCGACACCATCGTGTACGCCATGGGCATGCGCCCCAACACCCAGACCGTGGACGAGCTGCGCGACGTCTGCCTTGACACCTACACCGTGGGCGACTGCGTCAAGGCCCGCAAGGCCCGTCAGGCCATGGAGGAGGGCTACTGGGCCGCCGTCCGTCTGGCCTGAGCTGCTCTCAATCTTCCGTAAAACACAGGAAAATCCCCGCCGGAATGTTCCGGCGGGGATTTCTGTTTATTGTCCCGGCTCCATCCGGGTGAGCACCCGCACCCAGCGGTAGCGGTTGCACACAATGCAGTTTGGAATGCACTTGAGAATCTGATCCGATTTCAGGAAGCAGAAGGTCACCACCGGCGGGAATTTCAGCACAAAGGCGCTGACGCAGGCCGACGGAATGGTGAACAGCCACATGAACAGATTGTCCACAATGGCGGAATATTTGGTGTCGCCGCCGCCGGCAATGATGCCGCCCTCTATCGGGTACTCAAAGCAGGAGCCGACGGTGGTGACGCTCAGCACCGTCAGGAAACTGACGGCCAGTTCCTTCGTCTCCTCCGACACGGTGTAGATGCCCACGATAGCGTCCTTGAACAGGAACATCAGCCCGCCGAAGGTGACGCCGATGATGAGGAAAATGGCCTGCATGGTCTTGGAGTAGGACCGCACCATGTTCAGCCGCCCCTCGCCGATGGTCTTGCCCATGGTGACGGAGGCCACGTTGGCGCTGGCCATGCCCACCACGGCAAAGATCTGGAAGATAACGCAGGCGATGCTGTTGGCGGCGATGACGGTGGCGCTGATGTGGCCCAGCACGGCGGTCTGCACCGCCTGCGCCACCCCCCAGAGTGCGCCGCTGAGGAACATCGGCGTGGAGGTTCTGACATAATCCCCCAGATAGCTTTTATCAAAGTCCAGCAGCTCCCGGAACTTTATTTTCAGCTTTTTGTCGATGCACAGGATGTACACCAGAATGATAATCAGCTCCACGATGCGGCTGACCAGCGTGGCCACCGCCGCGCCCACCACACCCAGCTCCGGCGCGCCGAAGTTGCCGTAGATGAAGCAGTAGTTCAGGCAGACGTTGATGCAGATGGTGCTCAGGGACATCACCGTGCCCACCATGGCGGTCTCCACGCTCTGGAGAGAGTACATCAGCGAGTTGGATACCACGAACACCAGATAGGTCCAGCTGATGACATTCAGATACCGGACGCCCTCGGCAATGACCGCCTGATCGTTGGTGAACAGGGACAGCAGCCCCACCGGGGCCAGCTTCGCCGCCAGAAAGAACAGCAAACCGATGACGATGCTGATCTTTACGCCAATGGCAATAATCTTCTTAATCGGCTCTGTCCGGCCCTGCCCCCAGTACTGGGCGCCCAGTACCACGATGCCCATGCCCGTTCCGGCAGCGATCTGCTGGAGGGTGAACTGAATCTGGTTCACCAGCGTGGCCCCGGACAGGGCAAGCTCCGTATAGGTGCCCAGCATGATGTTGTCCGCCATGTTCACCGCCAGCGCCGCCAGCTGCTGGAGGGTAATGATAGCCAGCAGGGGGAAAAATGTGCGGTAAAACTGCCGGTCCCGTGTAAAAAGCCCTAAAAAATGCCGGTCCTGATCCGGCGGGAGGGAGATATGTCCCGTTTTTGTCATGTTGCGCTCCTTTTCTGCCGTGCAGAGACAGCCTGCCTGTTATCATTACCGCAGAACCCCCGCCCCATGATAAGGCGGGCCGCACCGGGTACGGTGCGGACCTCCGGTTCAGCGATTCAGTTTTCCGCCGCGTTTCCCTGACAGACGTCCTCCAGCGCACGGCGGAAGTACGCCATGCAGGGGTTGTCCCGGTCCCTCCGCCACGCAGCCACCGTGGCAAGCGGAGAAAAGTCCTCCAGCGGGATGGCTTTCACGCCGCCCCCCGCCGCCGACATGTCGCAGTAATCCACAATGGCCACGCATGGCTCCAGCCGCAGGTAGAAAAACAGCTCGTTATACCGATCCACATACCGGGTGATGTTGGGCGGGAAGCTGGCCACGTGGCAGCAGCTGTACAGCCGGTTGTACGCCCCCAGCGACTCCGCCGGGGAGATGGTGATGAAGGAGCAGTCGCTCAGCTCCGCGATGGACAGGCTCTCCCGCCCGGCCAGCGGGTGCTGCTCCCCAACCGCCACCACCGGCTCACTCCGGAAGATCGGCACATGGGTCTCCTGCAGGATGCCGCTGGTGTCGAATTCCTTGGTGATGATCACGTCCGCCCGGTCGGAATTGAGCTGTTCCCGCATCTCCTGAAAGGAGCAGAACTCCATCCGGAGGTCTGCCCGGGGACACAGTTCCCGGAACCGGAGCATCAGTCCGGCCACGATGTCGTCCGCACTGAGGGCCTCGAAGCAGGCCACCCGCAGCGTGCCGTCCTCGCCCCGCCCCGCCGTCCGCGCCAGAAGGACAGAGGAATCGATCTCATCCACCGCCCGCCGCATCCGGTCATAGAGGTACAGCCCCTCCGGCGTCAGCGCCACGTTCCGGTTCGTCCGGGTGAAGAGCTTGAAGCCCAGGTCTGACTCGATGAGGGCAATCTGCTTGCTCAGCGCCGGCTGGGTGATGTAGAGCCGCCGGGCCGCCTCTGTGAAATTCAGGCATTCCGCCGCCACAAGAAATGCGCGAATTCTGGGGATATCGATCATTTTCGCCTCTCCTGTCATGAAAATCCGCTTTTGTGTATTTTCCGCTATTTTGCATTCTATCACGGTTTTCCCATGGGTACAATAGCGGTTTTTTGTCATTCCTTGCCGGAATGGCACCGATGAAAGAAGCGATGTGTACAAATGGCCGCGGGGATATTATAATTTTTATTGTAGTATTTGCGAAGTGTCTGGCCAGACCTTGCATGACGAATTCCGGGACGCTGTCCCCGCAAAGAAAAGAGAATAGGAGTGAATCCTCATGGGAACGAAGCCCAACGAGAAAAAGTCCTCGCTGCCTAAATTTGTCCATGTGCTTATCACCGTCGCGCTCATGGTCGTCATCGGTCTGCTGCCCCCCGTCGCCCCGCTGACCCGCTACGGAATGCAGGTCATCGGCATTCTGGTCGGCGTCGTTTACGGTATGTCCATGGTGGACGTGTTCTGGCCCTCCCTGTGCGCCATTCTGGCTCTGGCAATCACCTCCGGCGACATGGCCACCGTACTGACCAAATCCGTCGGCTCCGACGTGGTCTGGGGCATGATCATGATTTTCGTGGTCCTGTATGCCCTCCAGACCGAGGGCGTGGCCCGCTTCTTCGCCAACGCCATCATCAGCCGCAAGATTCTGAAGGGCCGCCCCTGGCTGTTCTCCTTCGCCATCCTGCTCGGCATCTCCTTGATTTCCATCATCTCTCCCGAGGCCGGCATGCTGCTGTTCTGGGAAATCATCTACTCCACCTGTGACACCGTGGGCATCCCCCGCGACAGTCAGTGGGGTCAGTCCATGATCTTCGGCTCATGCTTCGCCGCCGGCACCGGCGTCATCCTGCTGCCCATCATGCGCAACGGTCTTGTTATCTCCAAGCAGTTTGCCGCCACCACCGGCGAAACCATGAACACCCTGAAGTATATCGCCGGTATCTTCCCGCTGGTCGTCTGCGGGCTGATCATTTATATCCTGCTGTGCAAGTTTGTGTTCCGGATCGATGTCTCCGCCCTGAAGAATATGGACAGCTCCGTGGTTGATAAGGATGCGCTGAAGCTCACGAGCCGTCAGAAGTTCGTTCTTGTGTCCGTGCTGGCCATGATCGTGGTTCTGCTGCTGCCCTCCGTGCTGCCCGCGTCCTGGGCTCTCACCGGCGTGCTCAGCAACCTTGGGCTGTTCGGCGTGACCTCCGTCATGGTTCTGCTCTACTGCGTTGTCTCCATCGGCGGTCAGCCCATTGTCCGCATCCAGGAGGCCGCCTCCAAGGGCGTGATCTGGCCCATGGTGTTCATGACCGCCCTGATTGTCCCCATCGGCTCCGCCCTCACCAGCGCAGATGCCGGCATCACCGAGCTGATCAATACCGCCCTCACTCCCATGCTGGAGCGCTCCGGCTCCTGGGTGTTTGTGCTGGTGCTGGTGCTGTTCGGCACCATCCTGACCAACTTTGCCCAGAATCTGGTCATTATGAGCATCATGCTCCCCATCATGTATGCCATGGCCCCCACCGCCGGCATCAATATCTACGCCGTCACCATTCTGCTGGCCGTAGCCACCCACTACGCCTGCGTGCTGCCCTCCGCCTCTCCCTCCGCCGGCATGCTGTTCTCCAACCAGTACTTCAAGCCCACCTATGCATATAAGTACGGCATCATCACCCTGCTGGTCTGCATCCTGTTCATCACGACGCTGGGCTATGCGTGGGTGAACCTGATCTTCTGATCTATCATCCGAAAGGAAGCTGCAAAACTATGGCACAGAAACCGAATATCATCTTTTTCCTCACCGACGACCTTGGCTACGGCGACGTGTCCTGCATGAATCCGGAGTCCAAGATCCGCACGGAAAACATCGACCGTCTGGCGACGCAGGGCATGCGCTTCACCGACTGCCACTCCTCCTCCGCCGTCTGCTCCCCCTCCCGCTACGCCCTGCTCACCGGCCGCTACAACTGGCGGTCTGAGCTGAAGAAGCTGGTGCTGCCCGGCGTGTCCCGCGCCCTCATCGAGCCGGGTCGGGAGACCATGGCCTCCATGCTCAGGCATCAGGGCTACCGCACCGCCTGCGTGGGCAAGTGGCACCTGGGCATGGACTGGGAGACCGTGGACAACACCAAGCTCACCATCCACATGCCGCTGGTGGACAAGCGCCGCCCGGATCTTGGTCTTGACTACACCAAGCCCATCAAGAACGGCCCCAACGCCAAGGGCTTCGACTACTACTTCGGCATGGCCGCCTCGCTGGATCAGGCGCCCTACCTGTTCATCGAAAACGACATGGCGCAGGCCGTGCCCGACTGCACCATCGGCAGTGACGACTGCGACCACGCCTCCCCCGGCACCGAGTTCCTGTACGACAAGGGCCCGGCGTGGAGCGGCTTTGATCTGGAGCAGGCCGTTCCCACCTGCGACCAGAAGGTACTGGATCTCATCGACGAGTACAGTCAGGACGACCAGCCCTTCTTCATCTACTATCCCTCTCTGGCCGTCCACGGCCCGCTGCTGCCCACCGATGAGTACAAGGGCAAGTCCGGTCTTGGCGCTTACGGCGACTTCGTCCTTCAGGTGGACGGCTTCATCGGCCGCCTGATGGACAAGCTGGAGGAAAAGGGCATTGCGGACAACACCATCGTGGTGTTCACCAGCGACAACGGCTGCTCCTCCATCGTCGACTTCAAGGCGCTGGCCGCCCACGGCCACAACCCGAACTACGTGTTCCGCGGCTCCAAGTCCGACATCTGGGAGGGCGGCCACCGCGTGCCCATGGTCATCCGCTGGCCCGGCCACATCGCCCCGGGCACCACCTGCTCCCAGACCATGTGCCTGGTGGACTTCTTTGCCACCTTTGCGGAGATTACCGGCTACAAGATCCCGGACAACGCGGCGGAGGACTCCGTGTCCAACCTGCCCCTGTGGGGCGGCAGTCAGGAGCCTCTGCGCGAGGCCACCGTCCACCACTCCTTCTTCGGTTCCTTCTCCATCCGCAAGGGCGACTGGAAGCTGGAGATGTGCAATGGCTCCGGCGGCGGCACGCTGCCCAACTGGGCCCCGGAGGCGGCGGACCTGCCCCCCATTCAGCTCTATCACCTGTCTGAGGATATCGGCGAGACGAAGAACGTCTGGCAGGAGTACCCCGAAAAGGTCGAGGAGCTCAAGGCTCTGCTGACCCAGTATATCGTCTCCGGCCGCTCCACCCCCGGCGCCCCTCAGGAGAACTTCCCCTGTGAGGACTGGCCCGGGCTTGAGTGGATGAAGCAGTAAAGGGAAAGTCCCCGGGGCTGTCATCGGGCAATCCTGACGGATACGGGCGCAATTAACCCTGACGTAAATCCCAAAAAGGCGAAAAGGGACGCCGGTCTGTGACCGGCGTCCCTTTTGTTTTATCCTTTGCGCAGCAGATCCGGGCGCTTCAAAGCACCCCTCAACCCTTCTCCGTCCGGGCAATGGCAGCGATGTCGCCCACGCCGTCCAGCACCACGCCGGGGCGGTAGGCGTAGGTCTTGAGCGTCTCCCGGGTGGACACGCCGGTGAGCACCAGCACCGTGTCCATGCCGCTCTCCATGCCGGAGATCACGTCGGTATCCATGCGGTCGCCCACCATCACCGCCTCGGCGGAGTGGCAGTGCAGCATCCGCAGGCCGGTGCGCATCATCAGCGGGTTTGGCTTGCCGCAGAAGTATGCCTGACGGCCCGTGGCCATCTCAATGGGGGCGATGAGCGCCCGGCAGGCCGGGGCAATCCCGTTTTCAATCGGGCCGGAGACGTCGGAGTTCGCGCCGATGAGCTTCGCTCCCTGCAGCACAAGGTTCGTCGCCTTGGTCAGCGTGTCCAGCGAATAGGAGCGGCCCTCGCCCACCACCACGTAGTCGGGATTCACGTCGTTCATGGTGATGCCCGCATCGTACAGGGCGTTCAGAAGCCCCGCCTCGCCGATGGCAAACACCGAGCACCCCGGCGCCTGATCCCGGAGGAAGGCCGCCGTGGCCAGCGCGCTGGTGTAGAAGTGCTCCTCCGGCACGTCAAGCCCCATCCGCGCCAGCTTCTGGTTCAGCTCCCGAGGGGTGTAGCCGCTGTTGTTGGTGAGAAACAGGTACTCCTTGTTTTCGTCGTGGAGCCACTGGATAAATTCCGCCGCCCCCGGCAAAACCCGGTTCCCGTGGTAGATCACGCCGTCCATATCGCAGATGAAGCCCTTTTTCGCGTTAAAATCAATGGAAGCAGAGATAATCATAGCAAGATACGCCTTTCGTCAGATTTCTTTTTTACTATACCATCCGGCGGAAGAAACGTCCAGCAGGGGAATGTAAAAAGTCCGTCGGGCAGTCTTGTTTTATCATCGGTTCCGTTATAAAATACGAAATAAACGGGCTTTTTGCCTTCTCCGGCTCCGAAATGAACCGGAAAATATCAAAGACAGCACCGCACAATATCGTCTGCGGCGCATTGCGGAAATTTTGCTCGCAAATCGCTCTTGCCGAATTATGCGGTGCTGCCCAATATCTGATCAAAGGCTGTTATTATGAACAAAGACTTAACGCAGGGGCCGGTTATGCGCACCATGCTCTGCTTCGCCGTCCCGATGATTCTGGGCGACCTTCTGCAGCAGTGCTATAATGTGGCCGACACACTGATCGTCGGGCAATTCCTGGGAAAGAACGCGCTGGCCGCAGTGGGTTCTTCCTTTACCCTGATGACATTTCTCACATCCATCCTGCTCGGGCTGTGCCTGGGCAGCGGAGCGGTATTTTCCATCCGGTTCGGCCAGCGGGACGAAACCGGGCTGCGGGAGGGGGTATACGCCTCCTTCGTGCTCATCGGCGTGCTGGCGCTTGTGCTGAATGCCGCCGCCATCGCCTGTCTGGACTGGCTTCAGGTCTTCCTCCGGGTGGACGATTCGGTATGGGGGATGATGCGGGACTATCTCGCCGTCGTATTCTGCGGCATTTTTGCCACTTTCCTGTATAACTACTTTGCTTCCTTCCTGCGGGCGGTGGGAAGCTCCGTGATTCCTCTGGTATTTCTGGCGGTGTCCACCGTCCTGAACATCGTGCTGGACCTGTGGTTCGTCCTCGGGCTGAACCGGGGCGTTTCCGGCGCGGCGGAGGCCACCGTCATCGCCCAGTACGTCTCCGGCATCGGGATTGCCGTCTACACGTGGATCCGGTATCCTCAGCTGCGCCCCGTCCGCGGGCGCTTCCGCGTCCGGTGGAGCTGCATCCGGGAGATCGGCGGCTTTTCCGTCCTGACATGCGTGCAGCAGTCCATCATGAATCTGGGCATCCTGCTGGTGCAGGGACTGGTCAACAGCTTCGGCCCCACGGTCATGGCGGCGTTCGCGGCGGCCGTGAAAATCGACGCCTTTGCCTATATGCCGGTGCAGGATTTCGGAAACGCCTTTTCCACCTTCATCGCCCAGAACTACGGTGCCCGTCAGGAGCGGCGCATCCGCGCCGGTCTGCGGGGCGCGGTGTGGGCGGCGGTGGGATTCTCCGCTGCAGTGTCCGCGCTGGTGTGCATTTTTGCCCGGCCCCTCATGGGGCTGTTCGTGTCATCGGGCGAGGCGGAGATTCTGGCCGAGGGCGTCCGGTACCTGCGCATTGAGGGCTCCTTCTACTGTGGCATCGGCTGTCTGTTCCTGCTGTACGGCCTGTACCGGGCGCTGGGGCGGCCCGGAATGTCCGTGGTGCTGACCGTGATCTCGCTGGGCACCCGGGTGGCTCTGGCCTATGCTCTCTCCGCGATCCCGGCACTGGGCACGGCGGGCATCTGGCTGTCCGTGCCCATCGGCTGGGTGCTGGCCGACGCCGCAGGGCTGCTGTATTACGCATTTCGGAAAAAGCAGCTGTTTGCCGCGTTCTGACGGCTGAACTGAACATAGAAGACCGGCGGCACGGCCTGACATTGCGGTCAGTCCAGCCGGGCGGTGTGGTCGATGGGCAGGGAGATAACCGTGGCCTGGGCGGATGAGCGCAGGCCGTGGATCCGGTCAATGGCCTCCATGATGGCTGCCCGCTCCCGGTTATGGGCCACGATGGCGAGGATCTCCTTCTCCGACTGGAGGGTGATGCCCACAAACTTTTCCACCTCTCCCGCGCCGGTCCAGCGGGCGCGGATGACTGTGCCGCCCCTCGCTCCGGCGGAGCGGGCGGTGTCCATCACCGCGTCGGTATAACCCTGATTGACTGCCACAAGGATCAGGCTGTGATGATTGCCCGACTCCATAAACATTTCCCCCTTTTCCGGTTCCATTTCCTCCAGCCGCGACAGGCCCACCGCCAGAATGGCGGTCATCCCCGAGATGTTCAGGGTAAAGGCAATGCCCGGGGCCCCCAGCTTGGAGCGGTCTTCGTCCTTCAGATAGTACATGAGCTGCCGCATGGTGTCCCTCGGCCCCACGCTCAGGACAATGTCCCGCTCGGTGGTGCCGAAGCCCAGCGTATCCAGCACATGGGAGGCGGCAGTCCCCCGGCCGGCGGCCTGACTGTTGTGGATCACGTTATAGTTCCTGTATTGCGCCATCAGGCCGGTGCCCTTGCCCCGCTCCACGATGGACACCATGAGCTGCATCGGGCTTGCATTCGTCATACCGTCACACCTCCCAATAGATTACGCCGTCCTCCAGCTGGGCCACTTCCTCCCGGACGGCCTGCGCCAGAGCCCGGGCGGCGGCATCGGCGCGCAGCTTTCCGTACAGGCCCAGCAGCTGGATGGTACACAGCGGCGTCATGGCCACCAGCGCCACGATGCCGAAGGCGTCGGTGAGCACATCGCCCCCCAGCGCCTCGCAGGCGCCCATAGCCAGCGGCAGCAGAAACGTAGTGGTCATGGGCCCGGAGGCCACGCCGCCGGAGTCGAAGGCCACGCCGGTGAACATCTGGGGCACGAAAAAGGTCATGATCAGCGCCACGGCGTACCCGGGCACCAGAAACCACATGATGGAGATTCCCGTGAGGATGCGCACCATGGCAAGGCCCACGGACAGAGCGATGCCCACGGACAGGGACAGGTTGATGGCCCGCTGGGTGATGGAGCCGTTGGAGATCTCCTCCACCTGATGGGCCAGCACCCGCACCGCAGGCTCCGCCCGGACGATGAAATAGCCCACCAGCGCCCCGATGGGCACCAGCATCCACTTGAGCCGCCCGGCGGCGATGGTGGCGCCGATGGTGGCGCCCGCGGGCATAAAGCCAACGTTCACGCCCACAAGGAACAGCACCAGCCCCACGTATGTATAGACAAGGCCCACCGCCATGCGGCCCAGCTGGTGCCGCTGAAACCGGCGGAACGCGAGCTGGAACAGGGCGAAAAGCACCATGATCGGCAGCAGGGCCACCGCCACCTCGCCCACATAGGAGGGTATTTCCTCCACGAACACCCGGGCGGCGTCACGGGTGGTGGCCACGTCCGGAATGGATACCGGGGTGTACGCCGCGTCCAGATCGGGCATGACGATGCCCAGAATCATCACCGCCAGAATCGGGCCGATGGAGCACAGCGAGATAAGGCCGAAGGAGTCGCTGCTGGAGTTTTTGTCGCTTCGGATGGCCGCCATGCCGATACCGAGGGCCATGATAAAAGGCACCGTGATGGGGCCGGTGGTGACGCCGCCGGAGTCAAAGGCGGCGGGCACGAAGCTGTCCGGCACGAAGACGGACAGGATGAACACGATGACGTAGAAAAACACCAGCGTGTACGACAGCGGGATGTTCAGCAGCATGCGCACCTGCGCCGCCACCAGGAAGAACCCCACCCCCAGCGCCACCGCCAGAATGAGGGTCAGATTGGGAACGGTGGGCAGCTGCTCGGCCAGCACCTGAAGATCCGGCTCCGCCACCGTCACCACCACGCCCAGCACAAAGCACACCAGAATGGGCAGGCCGATGCGCCTTGCCTTGCTGATTTCCACGCCGATACCGTCACCCATGGGGATCATGGACATATCCACCCCGAGGGTGAAAAAGCCCATGCCCAGCACCAGCAGCAGCGCCCCGAACAGGAACAGCACCATGGTGCCCGGCGTCAGCGGCGCAATGGTGACGCTGATGACCAGCACGATGGCCGTGATGGGCAGCACCGATGACAGCGATTCGTTGATTTTTTCCATAAGCAGTTTGTTATGCCGCAATAGAGGACCTCCTTCCGAATGGGCGGCGGGGCAGGCCCCGCCGCGTTTTTGCCTTTATCCTTCCATTTATATCATACCGTATTTTTCCTTCCCCGGCAACAAAAAGTTGAAAAGGCTTTGCTTTTTCGACGCGTTAAAAATGGCCCGGCGGACAGGGTCGTATCCCCTGTCCGTCGGGCCTCTCTGCCCGGTCTGTTTCCGTTGTTTTGCCGGTCACGAACCGATGACGTTCCGGATCTGGCGCTCCGCCTCATCCACCTCGTATTTCAGCTCCCGGGCGGATATGCGCTGGGCCCCGTGACCCAGAATGATCAGCTGCTCCAGCCCGTCGGAGGTGGCCACCCGTACCCGGTGCTCCCGGGCAATTTCGTAGGTGGTCTTTTCGATATACATATCCGCCGTCTCCGCTTCCTTGGTATATACCACGTGGATGTTGTGGTATTTTTCCACGGAGCCGTGGTTTCCCTTGACCTTGTAGGCGTCAAACACCAGAATGAGCTGGCACCTCCGCCAGCCCTGATAGTTGCTCAGGATGTCCATGAGCCGCTGGCGCGCCCCGTCCAGATCCTGCTCCGCCAGACGGCTGAGCTCGTCCCAGGCGTGGATGATGTTGTAGCCGTCCACCAGCAGGTACTCCTCCCCGGCGTACCGGGGCTTGAGGCCCTTCCACGGCTTTTCCCGCTTTGCCGGGGCCTTGGCCGCGGGGGCGAAGGCCCGGGGCTTGATGGGGCCGTATGTGCGGGTGAAGATGGCTTCCAGCTCCTTCTCCATCCGGGCGCTGTCCTCAAAACTCATGGTGCGCCGGGGCTGGGCCTGGGCCTCCTCCGGCTCGTCCCGCTCCTCCTCCGGCGGGCGCCAGCCGGAATCGAGGTGCATGTGCTCCCGCACCTCGTTCCACGGCACATTGAAGCCGCCGCCGTGGGCGCAGAACACCGAGTCCGCCGTGTTTTCCGTATCCCGGTCCGGGTCGTAGCCCATCCGGGCGATGACCTCCTCCGCGTTGTGGCACGGCTCGTACCCACGGAGAACGCAGTTCAGCCGCCCCAGTCCCTTTGTGTACGCCGCCACCTGCGTCCAGTAGTCCCCCATTTCGGACACCGGGGCGCTGCCGGTGATGACGGACAGTTCCCCCTCCGTCCGGGCGGGATCAAACCGGCCGCTCATCCGCTGGATGTCCGTCACGGCCCGACCCACGCAGGCGGCGGGCACCTCCAGCGTGAAATCGTACCACGGCTCCAGCAGGATGCTCTCCGCCGACCGCAGGCCCTGCCGGACGGCCCGATAGGTGGCCTGCCGGAAGTCGCCGCCCTCGGTGTGCTTCAAATGGGCACGGCCGGTGAGCAGAATGAGCCGCATATCGGTGATGGGGGAGCCGGTGAGCACCCCCAGGTGCTTCTTTTCCATGAGGTGGGTGAGGATGAGCCGCTGCCAGTTCCGGTCCAGCACATCCTCGGGGCAGATGGTGTCGAACTGAAGGCCTGCGCCGCGCTCCAGCGGCTCCAGCAGAATGTGCACCTCGGCGTAGTGCCGCAGCGGCTCGAAGTGGCCCACGCCCTCCGCCGGGGCGGCGATGGTCTCCTTGTAGACGATGCTGCCCGTGCCGAAGGTCACGTCCACCCCGAAGCGGTCATGGATGAGCCTTGCCAGCACCGAGCGCTGGATCTCCCCCATCAGGCGGATGTGAATCTCCCCCAGCTGCTCGTCCCACAGCACCCGGAGCTGGGGGTCCTCCTCTTCCAGCTGCCGCAGGTTCTGGAGCAGGGTGTGGACGTCGCAGCCCTCCGGCGGCACCACCTGATAGTTGAGCACCGGCTCCAGCTCAGGCGCGTCTCCCTCGTCCTCGGCCCCGAGGCCCATGCCCGGCCTTGTGTGCGTCAGGCCGGTGACGGCGCACACCGTCCCCGCCGGGGCCTCCTCCGCCGCAGTGAACTTCGCCCCGGAGTACAGCCGGATCTGGCTGACCTTTTCCTCCCAGCGGCCGTCCCCCGCGCCGCCGGACAGGCTGCCGCGCACCCGCAGCGTCCCGCCGGTGACCTTGAGCCACGTCAGCCGCTCCCCCCGGTCGTCCCGGCTGATCTTGAACGCCCGGGCGGCAAAGACCTCGCCGTAGGACGGTTCCAGCGTATACTGCGCCAGCGCGTCCAGCAGCTCCTCCACGCCCTCCAGCTTCAGCGCCGAGCCGAACAGGACGGGGAACAGCTTCCGCCGGATGATGAGTCCGGCAAGGTCGCCGTCGTCCGGGGCCTGCCCCGCGAGATAGCGCTCCATCAGCTCCTCATCGCACAGCGCCGCGCTTTCAAGAAGCTCCTCCCGGTCGGAAAGGTCAGCACAGCCGCCGTTCAGCCGGGTCCTGAGCTGGCGGAGCAGCGCGGCCCGGTCCGTTCCGGGCTGGTCCATTTTGTTGACAAACAGAAACGTTGGGATGCCCCGATTTTCCAGCAGCCACCACAGCGTCAGGGTGTGACCCTGTACGCCGTCCGCCCCGCTGATCACCAGCACGGCGTAGTCCAGCACCTGAAGGGTGCGCTCCATCTCGGCGGAAAAATCCACATGGCCCGGCGTGTCCAGCAGGGTGATGTCCATGTCCTTCCAGCTCAGCCGGGCCTGCTTGGAGAAAATGGTGATGCCCCGCTCCCGCTCCTGGGCGTCTGTGTCCAGAAAGGCGTCCCCATGATCCACCCGGCCCAGCTTCCGGGTCTGCCCGCTGAGGTACAGAAGCCCCTCGGACAGGGTGGTCTTTCCGGAGTCGACGTGGGCGAGAACGCCCACAGTAAGTTTTTTCATGCCTGTGTCAGCCCTTCCCGATCCTGTTGAGGATCACGGCGGTGCACGCCACCGCCACGATGCAGAGATACACGCAGGACAGGATAGCGTAGCCGCCCTCGGTAAACAGGCCGCCCAGCATTCCCACAAAAAGGAAGCCCACCAGCCCCACCAGCGCCCCGAGGCCGACGCCGACGGCCAGCGTTTTCCCCGGCACGCCGTGGGAACACACAATCAGAATAATCACAATCACCAGCGCCGCCGCAAGTACCAGCCACATAACTCTGTCCTCCTGTCGTTTTTTATTATCTTACCATACCCCGCCCCGGCTGTCCACAACACAAAAAGCACAAGGCCCACGCCGTCGTCGCAGTCCCTGACACCAGGTTCCGTTTCCCGCAGGCGGAAAACTTCACGGATGTCAGGACTGCTCCTCTCCCCACAAGGCAACAGCCTTGCGGGGACCCCTTTTATGCACGTTTGCGGGGCGAGAGGTTTTTGACGCACTCAGCCCCGCGCCGTTCCCGGCGCGGGGCTGAGTTTTGTTTTTACATCCTCTTTCTCAGTAAACGGTGATCTCCGCGGGCGTCTCCAGACTGTACCACAGCGTCCGGCTCAGCCGGAGGGTCACGGTGTCATAGGCGTAGTCCGGTTCCAGAAAGACGTAGGGGGTCATGGTGTCCTCGTCATCGCGGGTGCTCACGCCGCCCCCGGTGCAGTCGTACTCCTGCCCCGTTGGGTCGAAGTACGTCCAGTCGAACAGATCGCAGGCCGGGAGACCGCGCATCGGCGCTTCAAACGCCAGTCTGATGCCGTCCTCTTCGCGGTATACGCCGGTGAGCTTTGTGCCGTCCGGCAGACCGGACGCCGTTTCGTCCACCAGATCCACCGTAACGTCCCGCTTTTCCGGATCCAGCCACGAAACACCGGTGATGCACACGGTCAGGTGCTTTGCCTTGGAGAACCATGGGCTGGCCACCCGGCGGTCGAAGGCGAATCCCGTCACCGGGTCGCTGTATCCGCCGATGCCGCTCTCCATCTCGTAGCGGTTGCCGTCGTCGTCCTCCAGATAGAAGTTCAGGTCCTGCAGGCGCATGGTGTTGTCCTCGCTGTCCCCCAGCTTGAGCCGGGCGTGGGTGGGATAGATTTCCAGCGCCTCCACATAGATGCGCTGGCCGTCCAGCTCCAGCCAGCGGCCGATCTCGCACACCTTACCGCGTCCAGTGCAGCGTTCTCCCCGCCGAGATACATCCGGGCGGTGCGGTACAGCCGTTTTTTGATCTCCTGCACCCGCTCTGCGTATTCCTGTTCGTTCAGGACACCCGCCCCCTTTCTGAAAGGCCCTTTCACCCGTTAGACGGGGAGGGGGCCTGTTTTTATCACAGCATTGAAAAAATTTTTCCGTCAGAGTATAATGTTCCGGATCAATCCCATCATAACACACAGGAGGCCGCCAGTGGAACCCCTACATCAGCTTCCCGTCCCGCTGCTGGAATGGTACCGGGACAACGCCCGCCGTCTGCCGTGGCGGGACGAGCCCACCGCCTATCACGTCTGGGTGTCCGAGGTCATGCTCCAGCAGACCCGGGTGGCGGCGGTACTCGACTACTATCGCCGCTTCATGGCGGAGGTGCCCGATGTGGCGGCGCTGGCCGCCCTGCCGGAGGAACGGCTCATGAAGCTGTGGCAGGGGCTGGGATACTACTCACGGGCCCGGAATTTGCAGGCCGCCGCCCGGCAGATCATGGACGAGCACGGCGGCGTATTCCCCTCCGACTACCGGAGCATCCGCGCCCTTAAGGGCGTGGGCGACTACACCGCCGGGGCCATCTGCTCCATCGCCTTCGGTCTGCCGGATCCGTCGGTGCTCTCAAATCAATGGGTGCCCTCGAAATGGGACTATCAGAAGAAGACCTGCAGCCGCTTGTAAATGCCTGGCGCAATTCCAATCCTATGATTACGGCATTTTGGTGGGACGTTGACCGAGCAGTCAAGACAGCAATCACCAAACGCATCCCCGTGGAAGTACGCGGCATCAGATTCTTTTGCCGAAGTGGCATGCTTTTCATCCGGCTCCCTTCCGGACGCGTACTCTCATATACTTCATGACACTCGCCACACTCATTCGAACTCTGGTAAGCAA
>CAYNEH010000002.1:0-31373 GCA_964396195.1 uncultured Oscillospiraceae bacterium | reverse complement strand
TCCTCTTCAATCCGTTCGGTCTTAACCCGCTTGATACGGGCGTTACCGTAGCCGGAATTGGTTCGGAAGCCCGCCTGCCAGCCGGTGAGGGAGACCACCGGGTAACCCATGCTCTCGATGGCCATGGCGCACAGCGCACAGGAGATCTGCTCACCGGTGGACAGGAGCATATCCATCTCCCGCTTGGATGCCGACGGGTTCAGCTCCGCCGCCTTTTCAATGAGGTCATCGGTGGTATCTCCCTGGGCTGACAGCACTGCCACAACGCTGTTCCCCGCCTTGTAAGTATCAGTGATAATGCGGGCAACGTTGCGCAGCTTATCTGCATCTGCAACGGAGGAGCCGCCGAATTTTTGTACAATGAGTGACATTCTTCTCAATCCCTTCGGATGGTATTCCACTTACAGCTTACAGCCTATGTGCCGTCTGGTGTTCAGTTGAGAATCCGGAACACGGACAGGCAACCCAACCCCCGGAGCTTTTCGTCCAGCTCACCGCGGCTCATGGCAACTTCAGTGATGCAGGCAGTCTCTCCCGCGGTCGCGTCGGTCCTGGTCAGCAGCATGACATCGCCCAGCGCCGCGCGCAGCTCGTCGGCGCCGGCATTGGTCCGGACATACCAGCAGCTGTGCAGCCGCTCTGAGGAGCACACCACATCCGCCCCGCCGGGCGCCCATTCCAGATACTTCCGGGAGCCGATATGCTTGGCCGCATCGATGATGTCAGCAACCACGGCAGAAGCGGTGGGCAGCTTGCCTGCGCCCCGGCCAAAGAACATCACGTCGCCAATGGCGTCACCCCGGACAGAAATGCCGTTAAATACGTCATCCACGCCGGCCAGCAGGCTGCTGTCATCCACCAGATGGGGGGCCACGTAAGCGCAGACCTTGCCGTCCTCCATCCGGACGGCCCGGCCCAGCAGCTTGATCTTCTTTCCAGCCGCCCCGGCATAGTCCACATCGGCCAGCGTCACGCCGGTGATGCCCTCGGTGGGCACCTGTTCCGGATAAATGTGGCGGCCGAAGGCGATGGCTGCCAGAATGCAAATCTTGCGGCAGGCGTCGTGACCCTCGATGTCAGCAGAGGGATCGCGCTCGGCGTATCCGTTGTCCTGCGCTTCCTTCAGCGCCGTCTCAAAGGGCAGCCCCGCCTGGATCATTCGGGTTAGAATATAGTTGGTGGTTCCGTTGAGAATCCCGTAGATTTCCAGAATATCATTGGCGGCCAGGCACTGGGACAGGGGCCGGATAATGGGGATTCCGCCGCCCACGCTGGCCTCGAAGAGGTAACTCACGCCCTTGCTCTTGGCCAACTGGAGCAGATCGTAGCCGTGAGACGCCACCAGTTCCTTGTTGGATGTAACCACACTCTTTCCGGCTTCCAACGCCCGGCGGGTGTAGTCCAGCGCCGCGGTGGCGCCGCCGATGGTCTCCACCACGATGTCCACCTCCGGGTCGGACTCAATGATGGAAAAATCATCTACAAAGCAGTTTTCATAGGGGCTGCCCGGAAATTTCCGGACATCCAGAATATATTTCAGTCGAATAAAATCGTTAATCTTGCGGGAAATGCTGTCCTCATGGCCGGTCAGCACCTCCGCTACACCGGAACCCACGGTTCCGAAGCCCAAAATCGCAACATTGACCATATTTTCACCTCAATGAGATATTTTCTGTATTCAGCCTGCCAGCACGTTGCAGCGGATGACGCCTTCGGCCTTTCCTATGGCATCCAGCAGATCCTCCAGTGTGCCGTTCAGGCCAGAAGTCTCAAGACCAATGGTGACCGCAGCGCTGCCGCCGCCGGGAATGGCCTGATTGATGGTCAGCACGTTGGCACTCATCTCCGCCAGCAGGTTTAGCACGTTGGACAGCGCTCCCGGCTCGTCCCGCAGCATGGCTTGAATGGTTACAATCCGCCCGTGGAGCATATCCTGAAACGGGCGGATGGCATCCCGGTACTTATAGAAAGCGCTGCGGCTGATGCCCGTCCTGTGGGCAGCAGCGTTCACGGTGGACACCTCACCGGTCTCCATCAGGCGCTTCGCCTCCGCCACCTTCAGGTAAATTTCCGGCAGAGCCTCCGCTTCCACAATAAAATATTTCGGTGTCTGAGACATGCAGCTCCCTCATTTCCTCGACATTCTGTCTCTGCATCGTGGTCTATTGTATCACTGCGGCGCACATTTGGCAAGCGCTGTTTTACCGTTTTTTCCTCCATTTTTCAGCGGGAACCCGGCAAAATGCTCAAAGGAAAAAGAGGAAGGGAACCCTCCCTTCCTCTTTTTGCACTTTCCGAAAAAATCAATCTCCGGGTGTTGGCTCGGAGGACCACGACGGCTCAGGGTCCGGCTCAGGCTCCACTGACGTTGTCGGCTCCGGCGGGAGCGTCGGCTCAGCGCTGGGCCACACCCACTCGCTGGGCATGGTCGGATCGTCCGTGGACCAATCACTGGGCCATGGATCTGGATCCGTCGTCGTTCCGTCGTGGACGTCGCATACAGGGTCACCTAGATCGGTATAGTAGGCCCGCAGGGCGGTGTAATCACCGATGGACGACGCGCTGGTAGCAAGCTCACGCTTGTAATCCACCACATAAACAGTCTTGCGGCTCTCCTCCGGGCAGTACTCCCCAGCCAGACGGTAGCGCCCGGTTGGGTTGCCGTTGGCATCGAGAATGGGGCTGTCCGTACACACCTCAAGGGGCACATGACAGGTGCAGGAGTCTGTCGGCTCATCGCCTTTCACAAAGGTAAAGGACTGAATCTGGCTTTCTCCGCGGATGTCCGCATCGCACACGCCGGCGATAGCCAGCTTACCGCAGCAGGTGCAGATACTGGCCTTCACCGTCTCCTCCGTGTTGGGGAAGTCCTTGTTCTCCAGATCCTCATGCAGAATGGTCATAACCTTCTTCCACATAGTCACGGCAGGGTTGGTGGAGAAGCCCTTGATCTCCGCGTTGTATTCGTAGCCGACCCACACCACACCGGTGTAGTACGGGGTGTAACCGGCAAACCAGCGGGCATAGCTGTCGTTGGTGGTGCCCGTCTTACCGGCCACGGTCATGCCGGAAATCCGGGCCGGAGTGCCGGTACCGCTCTGGACGGCGTTCTTCAGCATGGAGTTCATATAATAGGCTGTGGAACTATTAATAACCTGTTCCTCACGGGGCGTGTTGTCCAGCAGGACAGTTTCCTCCGAGCCGGTGCCCTTTGTCACCTTCAGATAGGTGGTGGGTTCCGTATAGACGCCATTCCGTGGGAATGTGGCAAATGCCGCCGCCATCTCAAAGGTGCTGACGCCGTCGGTCAGGCCGCCCATGGCCAACGGAGAAAGGCCGATGTCGGTAAGGTACTCACCCTTGCTGTTGGTGCGGCCGGATTCCAGCGTGGTCAGTCCATAGCGTTCTTCCAAGAACTGGAATGATGCCTCCGGCGTCACCAGCTGAAGGGTTCGTACAGCAATGGTGTTCAGCGAGCGCGCAAGACCCCGTTGAACGGTCATCAAACCCTTGTAGGAGCTTCCGTCGTTCCGAGGCCAAGCACTGCCGTCCAGCGTCAGCGGGTTATCGTCAATGACCGATGCCGGGGTGATAAGCCCCATCTCAATGGCGGGCGAATAGACGGACAGAGGCTTGAAGGACGAACCGGGCTGGTGGGGAACCAGCGCCCAGTTTATGATTCGATCCTTTGTTTTGACGCCCACATCGCCCGCGATAGCCACTACATAGCCTGTGGAGTTGTCAACAATGGTCATGGCAGACTTAATCTGCTGGCCATCGGCGGAAGTCTTGTCCAGATTGCTTCTGTCCTGATAAACCGCATCCACCGCAGCCTGCACATCGGGGTCGTAGTTGGTGTAGATGGACAGTCCGCCGCTGTACACCTTCTGAAGGGCCGCCTTGGCGCTCAATCCCTGAGCCTCCATCAGGTCGTCACGAACCTCGCTGATGACGGTCTCCACATACCAAGAGTACTTGCTGGTGCTGTCGGTCACGCCGTCGCCATCCGTATCGGACTTAGCGTTGCGGGACGCGAAGTTCAGATTCTGCGCCACGGCGGCATCATACTCTTCCTGCGTGATGTAGCCGTTTCCGGCGGTCACCGTCTCCCCATTGCGGTCCAGCTTGAGCATTTGCTCCAGGATCAGCTCCTGTCGCTGCTTGTTGTACTCGTGGGACGTCCAAATCTCCTCCTCGCCGAAGGAGTCCTTCGCGCCGCACTTGGGGCAGATGTCCGGCTTTGTATCTGCGTTGGTGTAGCGCTCGCACTCGGAGCACTTCCACCGGGTCACCTCCACCGACGACCACGGCCCGTACAGGGAGGGGTTGTTGGTGATGCCCGCCAGCGACGCACACTCGGCAAGAGTCAGCTCAGACACATCCTTATTAAAATACTTCTGTGCTGCCGCCTGAACGCCGTAGCAGTCGCTGCCCAGATAAATCAGGTTCAGGTACAGCTCCAGAATATCTTCCTTCGAGTACTTCTTCTCCAGTTCGAGGGCCGTGAAGATCTCCTGAATTTTCCGGGTGACAGTGACATCGTCGTACTCCGTCAGATTCTTGATGAGCTGCTGTGTGATGGTGGAGCCGCCGAAATTGTTCTTCATACCGATGAACATATTTACCATGGCACCGCCCGTGCGGTACCAGTCCACGCCGTGATGCACCCAGAAGCGTTTGTCCTCAATGGATACCACTGCATTGATCAGATCCTCAGGAATATCCTCGATGTCCACCCACTCGGTGTTCTTTTCGCCCACCAGCGTGGTCAACTCCTGGTATAATCCCGTGTCCTTATCGAGATAATAGATGACAGAGTTCTGGCTCACGGTGTAGGCAGACAGGTCGAGGTCCGTCTTGGGCATGATAACCGTTTTGACGTATACCATGGCGTAGCAGGCCATGAACGCACCGGTGACGATGCCGATGAGAATCAGCGTACCCAGCACCTGAAAGAAGCGGATGGCGATGGTGGCGCCGATGGGTCGTTTCTTCGTCCGGCGCTGGGGCATAATCCGCCGGGACTCCTCCTTCTGCGGCTCTTGGATCAACCGACGGCCGCCATGATTCTGTGGCCGCCGATGCTCATTTGTATTTGACATGAAAACACCTCCGGTGTTGCTTCCGTCGCTTCTGTGTTGAAATGGTTGACAAAATTCCAAGGTAGTATACCACATTTCCCGGCCGTTGTCCACCCTTCCGGGCACCGATCCGCCGCCGACAAAAGTTCGCTGCAGAAATCGTCTTTCCACCTCTTGCTTTTTTTCTTCATTACGGCTACAATAAGGTCATCAGCCCCGGAACGGGCACAAGGAGGAAATTACCATGAGCGAAGATTACGGCTCTGACTTTATCACCGTGACCGACGACGAAGGCAACGACTTCGAACTGGAGCATCTGGGCACGCTGGAGCGTCAGGGCAGCACCTACATGGCATTCGTTCCCGCCGATATGGACGAGGACGATGAGGACTTCGGTCTGATCCTGCTGCGGGTGATAGAGGACGAGAACGGCGAGCAGCTGCTGGCCGATATCGATGACGAAACCGAACTGAACGACGTGTACGAGCAATTCATGGAAGAGTTGTTCGACGACGAGGACGAAGAAGAGGAATAACTCCGCCCTCCCCTGCCGGGTTTTAACTACGTGAGAGGTTCTTTTAAACCCACATTTATTTTACGGGACGCCAGACTCGCACTGCGGATTGCAGGCCTCCCGGCCTTCGTCTTGCGAAGGTTGGAAGTTGGAAGCAGCGAACCAGTGTGGAGGCGACCCACCTGCATTTTCGTGCAGGTTTTAAACGGACTTCCACGGCCACGGCGGGGGAACCGGCCATTTCAGAAGGGAGAGTACCACACTCTCCCTTCTTTTTTGTGTATAGAATGTTAAAATTTTCGCTTTGCGGTTCCGCCTTGATTTTTTCCTTGCAAGGACAGGACCGCCGTGCTATAATATGCCTGTTCCGCACATCTTCCGATGTGCTTTTCTGTCTTTTTCATGAAGACTGAAAAAAGGCTGAAAAATCAACACTTTGAGAGGATTGATACCATGAGCGCATCCAGAGAGAGAAAACAGCGGCAGGGTTCCGGCCCGTCTGAGCGCGACGTCCAGGCCCAGCAGAAAGCCGCAGCCTATAAAAGCAAAGTCCGGCGGTACACGGTAATCGGCGTGGTCATCGCGGTGCTGGTCATTGCCCTTCTGGTCTGGAACTCCGGCATTTTCCAGCGCGGCCAGACCGCCGCCACCGTGAACGGCACCAATTACACTGTCAACGACGTGAGCTATTTTTATCAGAACGCCCGCTACAGCCAGTTTATGTACTACTATTATTTTGGCATGTCCGCCCCCTCCGATGACACCGTCATCGACACCGAGACCGGTGAGACCTACCGCGACAGCTTCCTCGAGTCCGCTCTGGAGAGCATGAAGCAGGTCACTGCTCTGTACGACGCCGCCATCCAGGAGGGCTACAGCGATGCCAGCGTGGCTGACGACGTAGCCGAGCAGATCGCAAGTGCCAAGTCCGCCGCCTCTTCCAACGGCTACAGCTACGGCGCTTATCTGAAGGCCCAGTATGGCCGCTACATGACTCCCGGTGCCTTCAAGTCCATCGTGACCAAGGTCGCCGTGGCCAACGCCTACAGCAGCGATTACTCCGACAGTCTGTCCTACACCGATGCCGATCTCGAGGCTTACTATAACGAGAACAAGGACAGTCTGGACACTTTCGAGTACTCCTACCTCTACTTCACGCCCGAGGCCGTGGCCACCACGGATGATGACGGCAACGATCTGGGCCTGAGCGATGACGAGAAGGCCGCCCTTGAGGCCGAAGCTCTGGACGCCGCTGAGGCGAATGCCGAGGCCGCTCTGGACGCTCTGAACGGCGGCACTTCCATCGAGAGCCTTATTGAGGAGTACAAGCTGAGTACCAGCAACTCCGCCGACCACACAACCAACGTGGGCAGCAGCATCTCCTCCTCTGCCTACAGTGAGAAGCTCTTCTCCATGAACGATGGTGACACCGCCATCGTGGAGAACGGAGAATCCGGCTTCTATGTTGTGGCTCTGCACAAGCGCAAGCTCTCTCAGGATCCTACTGCCGACTTCCGTCACATTCTGATCCGCGCCGAGACTACAACGGATGACGACGGCAACACCGTCGCCCCCACCGACGAAGCTTGGGCCGCCGCGCAGGAGAAGGCCGACAGCATTCTGGCCGAGTATCAGGCCGGCGAGCAGACCGAGGACGCTTTCACCGCCTTAATTGAGAAGTACACCGAAGATGTAGACTCTGACGGCAATCCCAACAACAACGGTCTGTACACCAAAGTCGCTAAGGACGGCAGCTACTCCGCAGAGATCCTTGACTGGCTCTTTAGCACCACCCACAGCGTTGGTGACACCGGCATCGTCAAGCACGAGGGCGATACCTCTTCCAGCAGCGCCTACTGGGGCTATCATATCATGTACTACGTGGGCGAGAATACCCCCGTTTGGAAGCAGACCGCTGACAGTGCTCTGCGCAGCGCTGACGTCAGCGAGTGGACTGAAAGCCTTGAGGACGGCTATGAGGGTTCCTACACCGATGCCGTCAAGAACGTTGGCTGATTGATCTAAATCAAAAAAGCTGCGGACTGAAATTCAGTCCGCAGCTTTTTCATATCTACTTCTTTTGCTCTGCCCTGCGCCTTTCCATCCAGCGCAGAACCCACGACACAATCCAGCCCGCCAACAGGCCGCAAAGGCTGCCGATGATCGCGCCCGACAGCACATCGCTGGGAAAGTGTACGCCTACGTACAGTCGAGACAAACCCATGAGTATTGCCGCAACCACCGCCGCGATCGTCATCCAGCGCTTCGGTGCGGACAGGCACAGTGCCAAGGCAAAGGCAAAAGCCGCGCAGGTGTGGCCCGACGGGAAGGAATTGGGGTCGGAGCTTTTAACCAACACATCAAAGTCCGTCATGACCACCCACGGCCTTGCCCGGTTCAATAGCGGCTTGATAGTCAGGTTGGTGACAATCAGGCCAAAGGTCATGGCCGTCAACGCCGTCACACCGCTCCGCCGGGTGTTTTTGAAAAACAGCATCAACACCGCCAGCGCGATAAACAATATCCCAGCATTGCCCAGCGTGGTATAAAATTTCATCAATGCATTCAAGATCGGCGTCCTGACGTTTTCTGCGATCCATCGCAGAGCGCTCTCATCTATGGTTTGCAGCCAACCCGGCATCTGCGCACACCCCCTGTGTCCCTTGACCCTGAGTGAAAAGGTATGTATAATAAGATTTAACCTTTTGCTGTACTCTCTGTCTGACGCAGTGATTATAGTACATATATCGGCTTGTGACAAGCATTTTGGAGGGTTCCGAATGAAAGTCATCCATCTCATCAGCGGCGGAGACACCGGCGGTGCGAAAACTCATGTTCACTCACTGCTCCGCGGCCTTTCCGAGCATATTCAGGCAGACATGGTCTGCTTTACAGACGGTCCCTTTGTGGAAGAGGCACGGGAGCTGGGTATTCACACTGAAATCATCTCCTGCCGCAATCCTTTTCAGGAGCTGAAAGCCTTCAAGAAAAAGGTACTGGACGGCGGATACGACATCATTCATTGTCACGGCGCACGGGGCAACCTGATGGGCGCGCTGCTGGGCCGAGCCACTGGCCTTCCGGTGGTCACCACCGTCCACAGCGACTATCGACTGGACTACATGGGCCGTCCCTTTTCCCGGCTGACCTACGGCACAATCAATGCCATTGCCCTGCGATGCATTCCCTACCACATCGGCGTGTCCGACGCCACGGTGGACATGCTCATTGAGCGCGGCTTCGACCCCCAGCAGCTCTTCGCCATCTACAATGGCCTTGACTTCTCCCCTATCACCCCTGCCATGAAACGAGCCGAATTTCTCGCCTCGCTGGGGCTGGACTGGCCGGAGGATTCCGTTATCGCCGGTATTGCCGCCCGGCTCAACCCGGTGAAGGACATGCCCACCCTCATCCGCGGCTTTGCTGCCGCCCACAAACACTCTCCGCAGCTGCGGCTTATCATCGCCGGAGACGGTCAGGACGAGGCCATGCTCCGGGATCTGACGGCGCAGCTGGGTGTGGCCGACTGTGTGTGCTTCGCCGGCTGGGTGGATGACACCAACAGCTTCTACAACGCGCTGGATATCAACACTCTTACCTCCCTGTCCGAGACCTTTCCCTACGCCCTGACTGAGGGCGCACGCTTCGCCCTGCCCACCGTTGCCACCCGGGTGGGCGGCGTGCCCTACCTTATCGACCACGGCGTAAACGGCTACCTTTTCCAGCCCGGGGATTACGAGGCGCTTGCCCGGCATCTGGCTGATCTGGCCGCCTCCCCTGCCCTGCGCCGCCGTCTGGGCAGCCACCTGTTGGAAAAAGCCCGGCGGGACTTCTCCATTGAGCGCACCATCCAGCGGCAGCTGGAGATTTATGAGACTGTCCTCCGCCGCCACAACCGTCCGAAAAAAAAGCGAGACGGCGTGGTCATCTGCGGAGCGTATGGTCGGAACAACGCGGGGGATGAGGCGATTTTGGAAGCAATTCTCCGGGAAATGAGAGCCATCGATCCGGATCTTCCCCTGTGGGTCATGACTCGCAAGCCCAAGAACACCCGTCTGCGCCACCGGGTCAATGCGGTGTACACCTTCAACGTCCCCGGCTTCTCCCGGCGGATGAGTCGCTCCCAGCTTTACATCAACGGAGGCGGTTCCCTCATGCAGGACGTGACCAGCAAGCGCTCCCTGTGGTTCTATCTGTTCACGCTGGATCAGGCCAAGCGCAGGGGCAGCCGGGTGATGATGTACGGCTGCGGCATCGGCCCCATCCATTATCCCTCCAACCGGAAACGGGCCCGCCGCACAATAAATCGCTCTGTGGACATCATCACCCTGCGGGACCGCTCATCGCTGGACGAGCTGGTCAGTATGAACATCGACAAGCCGGAAATCATCGTGGCAGCCGATCCCACCGTCATTCTCCCCGCCGAACCCCGGGAAGTAGCAGACAGCCTGCTGGAGGCCGCAGGCCTTGTACCCGCGGAGCAGCGCTATCTGGGCATCGCCGTCCGGCCCTGGCCGGGCTTCGAGGAAAAGGCCTCTGTGTTTGCTGCGGCCGCCGACTACGCCTACGAGACCTATGGCCTTATCCCGGTCTTTATTCCCATTGAAGCCACCCACGACGTGGCTGCTGCCGAGTTGGCTGCAAAATACATTCAGAAAGCTCCCTACGCCGTCCTCCCGGGAACGGATATCCCGGGGCAAACCATCTCCCTGTTCTCACGGATGGATGTGGTGATCTCCATGCGGCTCCATGCGCTGATCTTCGCTGCCTGCCACGGTGTTCCGCTGGTGGGGGCTGTCTACGACCCCAAGGTCAGCTCCTTTCTCGACTCCATCGGGCAGGATCTCTATACCCCCTTTGATCAGTTGGACACCAAAACGCTGAAACACCAGCTGGACGAAGCCGTAGCCCGCATCGGGGACCGCCCCAGGCTGGAAGATGGTGTCCGCCGTCTGGTGGAGCTGGAAGCCCAAAACTCCGCCCAAGCTCGCCGCATTCTCTCTGGAACCTGAACCGCTCCACAATACGGAGGTTTTTCCCTTGAAACAAATTGTCTGCCTGTCCCACAGCCCGTGGAGTGTCCGCCCCAACCGGACGCAGCAGCTGCTCACCCGCATGAGCGACGCGCAGATCCTGTTTTTCGAGCCCCCCGGCCATCCTCGGAACGCAAAGATACAGGCCGGCCTGCAGGTACGCTCCAACATCACCGTGTACTCCATGCCCCCACTCCTTCCCGGCGGCATGGAGCGGGGACTGCTCCGCCGGAGCAATCAGCGCCGGATGTCCCGGCACATTGAAAAAATCATGGCAAAGCACCGCTTCCGCGAGCCTGTTCTCTGGTGCACCACTCCGGAGAACTGCTTTATGGTGGATCAGCTGGCTTATCGCGGCCTTGTATATGACTGCCATCAGGAGTGGGATCAGTTCCCGCTGGAGTGGGAGAGCGACCTTGCCTTTGCCGCCGACGTGGTGTTTGCAGCCTCTCCGGGGCTTGCCCGTCGTCTGTCTCCATGCAGCGACAACATCGCCCTTCTCCCCAATGGTGCAAATCCCATGATGTTTCTCCGTGATGACCTTGTGCCGCCGAGTGCCGTGACCCGGCTCTCCCGGCCCATTCTCGCCCGGGTGGGCGATCTGACTGCCGATTTGGAGCTTGGCCCTATGGTCTATGCCGCCCAGCGTCGCCCGGAGTGGACCTTTCTTCTGCTGGGTCGAGTGGGAAAACAGGCTGCGGAGGCGCTGTCGCCCTTGCCCAATGTGGTGCTGGCTGGGCCGATTCCCGCCGTGGATCTGCCCGACTATCTTTCCGGCTGTCAGGTGCTCTTCGACCTCATCCACACCCGCCGCCGGGGCGGCGACATCATCCCGTCCCGGATATACGAATACTTTTCCACCGGAAAACCCGTGGTCACCATGGTGGAGCCGGAGCAAGTGGAGCCCTTTCCAGACGTAGTATATACCGCATACGACCCCAACGGCTTTCTCCGCCGATGCCAGACAGCACTGGAGGAGAACATCGGCCTTGCCCGTGATCGGCGGCTGGAATATGCCCAAAGGGCCGCATGGTCCCACCGAGCTCAGGAGGTATCCCGTATACTGGAGGACACCGGTCTGTTCTAAACATTTGCAGACTGACAAGTAAATCTGCTTTTTCCCCGGACAGATTGTGTAAGCGTACGAAAATATTTTAACCGCTTGATTTGACTGTTTTTTTACATTAAAATAGGTTCATAAGCTGAACGTAAGGGGTGCGGTTATATGAGCGGCTCTGTTTTCTGCCATATTATGTTCTCGAGCACCGCCCACGGCATCTTTGCGTCTATTTTCGTTTTATAAGTTCACAGCAGGCTGACTTATACCGGTCAGCCTGTTTTTATTTTGATAAGGAGGTTTCCGTCATGCAGAAAAAAGTTGCTGTCATCATGGGCTCCGACTCCGATCTGCCCACCATGCAGCCCTGTCTCGATCGGCTGAGCGCCTTCGGAATTCCCTTTGAAGTACGCATCATCTCCGCCCACCGTACCCCCGGCGCCGCGGAGCAATTTGCCTCCACTGCCAAGGAAAACGGCTTTGGCGTCATCATTGCCGCCGCCGGAAAGGCTGCGCATCTGGGCGGCGTTTTAGCCGCCTACACCATTCTCCCGGTCATCGGCGTACCCATCAAGACCTCGATGATGGGCGGGCTGGACTCTTTGCTGTCCATGGTTCAGATGCCTAAGGGTGTACCCGTGGCCTGCGTGGCGGTGGACGGTGCGGAAAACGCCGCCGTGCTGTCCGCGCAGATGCTTGCACTGGGCGATCCGTCCCTCAATCAGGTGCTGTCCAAATACAAAGCCCAGATGGATGCCGATGTCACCGCCAAGGATGAAAAGGTTCGCGCTCAATACGTTTAATCACATTTTTCATATAAAAAAATCGGAAAGGGAGTCACACAAATGAAGAAGCTGGAACAACTCTATGAGGGCAAAGCCAAGAAGGTCTATGCCACTGACGATCCCAACCTTGTTATCGTGGACTACAAGGATGACGCCACCGCTTTCAACGGCGAGAAAAAGGGCACCATCGTGGGCAAGGGCGTGATCAACAACAAGATGACAAACTTCCTGATGCAGCAGCTGCAGAAGGCCGGTGTCCCCACCCACTTTGTCGAGCAGATCAGCGACCGCGAGACCGTGGTCAAAAAGGTGTCCATCGTCCCGCTGGAGGTCATCATCCGCAACATCTCCGCCGGTTCCTTCGCAAAGCGCTACGGCGTGGAGGAGGGCATTGTGTTCGACGCGCCCACCATCGAGTTCTCTTATAAGAACGACGCGCTGGGTGACCCCCTTATCAACACCTACCACGCTCTGGCCCTGAAGCTGGCCACCGCAGAAGAGATTGAAACCATTAAGAAGTATGCCTTCGCCGTCAATGATTTTCTGAAGAAGACTATGCTGGACTGCGGCATCACGCTGGTTGACTTCAAGCTTGAGTTCGGCAAGACCGTCGACGGCACCATCGTGTTGGCCGACGAAATCAGCCCCGACACCTGCCGCTTCTGGGATGTCAAGACCGGTGAAAAGCTGGACAAGGATCGCTTCCGCCGGGATCTGGGCAACGTGGAGGGTGCTTATCAGGAGATGAGCCGCCGTCTGCTGGGCGAATAAACCGCACATAACATCGACGACGCGCAGGATGGCAGGGGCAGCTTCCCTACCGTCCCGCGCCATGTACAAGGAGGTACCACATGGGCGGCTTTTTCGGCGCCATTTCCAAGCGCGACTGCGTGCTTGACATTTTCTTCGGCACGGACTACCACTCCCACCTTGGCACCCGCCGAGGCGGCATGGCCATCTATAACCCAGAGGTCGGCTTCCAGCGCAACATCCACAATATTGAGAACACTCCCTTCCGCACTAAGTTTGAAAAGGATCTGGCGGACTTTCACGGCACGTCCGGTATCGGCTGCATCAGTGACTCCGACCCCCAGCCCCTGCTGGTGCGCTCCCATCTGGGTCTGTTCGCCATCACCACCGTGGGCCTGATCAACAACTCCGAAGATCTGGTGGAACGGTATTTTTCCGACATCGGCCACCAGTTCATGGCCATGAGCTCAGGGCAGGTCAATGCCACCGAGCTCACCGCCGCCCTCATCAATCAGGCGGGCGACATCGTCTCCGGCATCAAGCATGCGCAGGAGATGATTGACGGCTCCATGACCATGCTCATCCTGACCCCTGACGGGCTCATCGCCGCCCGGGACAAATTGGGCCGCCTGCCAGTAATCTTAGGCAGAAACGAGGACGGTTACTGCGTCTCTTTCGAGTCCTTCGCCTATCACAAGCTGGGCTATCAGGACTACCGGGAGCTTGGCCCCGGCGAGATTGTTCGTCTCACTCCCGACAACGAAGAGATACTTGCCGCTCCCGGCGACAAAATGCGCATCTGTGCCTTCCTGTGGACATATTACGGTTATCCAAACTCCCGGTACGAAGGCGTCAACGTGGAGGTCATGCGCAACCGCAACGGTGAAATCATGGCTCGCGCGGACAAGGCCCGGGGTGTGGCACAGGACATTGACTATGTGGCAGGCGTGCCCGATTCTGGCCTGCCCCACGCCATCGGCTACGCCAACGAGAGCGGAATTCCCTATGCCCGCCCCTTCGTGAAGTACACCCCAACTTGGCCTCGCTCCTTCATGCCCACCAACCAGAGCGTCCGCAATCAAGTGGCAAAAATGAAGCAGATTCCCGTGCCCGAACTGATTGAAGGGAAAAAACTTCTGTTCGTGGATGACTCCATCGTCCGAGGCACTCAGTTGCGGGAAACAGTAGAATTTCTCTACGAAAGCGGTGCCAAGGAAGTCCATATCCGATCCGCCTGCCCGCCCATCATGTACGGATGCAAGTATCTCAACTTCTCCCGTAGCAATTCCGAGATGGAACTGATTGCTCGCCGCACCATTCAGGATCTGGAGGGTGACGAGGGGCAGGAGCATATTGACGAGTATGCGGACGCCGCCACCGAGCGCGGCCAGTGCCTGCTCCGCGCCATCTGTGAAAAACTCCACTTCAGCTCTCTCGGCTATCAGTCGCTGGACGGGCTGCTGGAATCTATTGGCATTGACCGGGATAAGGTCTGCACCTATTGTTGGAACGGCCGGGAATAATCCCGTCTATCATAATTTCGGAGGTCACTCAACCCATGAAGAATTCTCATTCTGAATCCTACGCGGCCGCCGGTGTGGACGTCACCGCCGGCTACGAGTCCGTCGAGCGCATCAAACCCATGGTGGAGTCCACCTATATTCCCGGCGTTCTGGGCACGCTGGGTGGCTTCGGCGGCATGTTCGCCCCTGATTTTGCCGGAATGAAGCGCCCCGTGCTGGTGTCCGGCACCGACGGCGTGGGCACCAAGCTCAAGCTGGCCATGCTCATGGACAAACACAACACCATCGGTATCGACTGCGTCGCCATGTGCGTCAACGACATCATCTGCGGCGGCGCATCCCCCCTGTTCTTCCTTGACTACATCGCCTGCGGCAAGAATAAGCCCGAGCGCATCGCCAGCATCGTGGAGGGTATCACCGAGGGCTGCCGTCAGGCTGGCTGCGCCCTGGTGGGCGGCGAGACCGCCGAGCATCCAGGCATGATGGAAGACGATGACTACGATTTGGCCGGCTTCTCCGTCGGAATCGTCGATGAGGAAAAGATCATCGACGGCCGGTATTTGGCGGAGGGCGACGTGCTCATCGGCCTTGCCTCCTCCGGCGTCCACTCCAACGGCTTTTCGCTGGTGCGCAAGGTGCTGAACATCACCACCCGTGAGGTGCTGGACGAATATGTGCCCGAGCTTGGCTCCACCATTGGCGTGGCCTTGCTCCGCCCCACCAAGATCTATGTTCGCGCCGTCAAGAGCCTGTTACAGCGGGGCATTGCCGTCCACGCCATCAGCCACATCACCGGCGGCGGTCTTTATGAGAACGTCCCCCGCATGATGACCGATGGTCTCACCGCCCAGATTCACACCTCCACCGTCCCCGTTCCTCCCATCTTCTCCCTAATCGCCCAGCGAGGCAATATCCCGGAGCGGGACATGTACAACACCTTCAATATGGGCGTGGGCCTTATTATGGCTGTGCCCAAGGATCAGGTGGGCCAGGCTGTGGAGACACTCATCCAGACCGGTGAACGCGCCTACGTCATAGGAAGCGTGATCAAGGGCAGCGATGGCGTGGACCTGATCTGAGCGCCATGAAAAATATTGCTGTTCTTGTCTCCGGCGGCGGCACCAACCTTCAAGCCCTCATCGATGCGCAAAGTCGAGGTGAGCTGATCAACGGCCGCATCGCCGCCGTCATCGCTTCCAAGCCCGGCGTTTACGCACTGGAGCGGGCCTCAGCCGCCAAGATTCCCGGCTATGTAGTGTCTCGGAAGGACTACTCCTCCAGCCGGGATATGACCATCGCGCTGGTGGAAAAGCTCCGGTCGCTGGGCATTGATCTGGTGGTGCTGGCCGGCTTCATGACCATCCTCACTGAGGAGATGGTGCAAGCCTTCCCAAACGCCATTCTCAACGTCCACCCTGCTCTCATCCCATCCTTCTGCGGCCCGGGGTATTATGGGCTGCATGTCCACGAAAAAGCATTGGAATACGGGGTCAAGCTGTCCGGCGCGACGGTACACTTCGTTTCTGAGGAGTGCGACGGCGGTCCTATCGTTCTCCAGAAGGCTGTCCCCGTGGAGGAGGGCGATACCCCGGAGGCCCTTCAGCGCCGCATCATGGAGCAGGCGGAGTGGGTGCTGCTCCCTCAGGCAGTCTCCTTGTTCTGTCAGGAGCGGCTGCGCGTTGAGGGGCGTGTGGTTCACATTCTGCCTGGCAACACTTGACAAGCGCGCGCAGGGCATGATAAGATAATTAAGCTATATGACTGACGGAAGTGGGTTGACCACATGGAGTATAGCCGAAGAAATGCCGACCGTCTGGGCGCACCGATATGTATTGGTGCGCCCTTTTTGTTTTTCAAAAAGCAAAGAAAGAAGGTACCACTATGGAACTGCTCAATTTCTGCTCTGTTCTGGAATCCCACCCCTACCCCGGCCGCGGCATTATGCTGGGTCGGTCCGCCGACAATAAGTCCGCGGTCATCGCCTACTTTATCATGGGCCGCAGTGAGAACAGCCGCAACCGCATCTTCGAGGAAACGGATGATGGCATCCGCACCCGTGCCTTTGATGAGTCCAAGATGACCGATCCCTCCCTTATCATCTATCATCCCGTCCGGACCATGGACAACGGCATGACCATCGTCACCAACGGCGACCAGACGGACACCATCAGGGATCACCTGCTGGCCGGTCATTGCTACCGCCACGCCCTGAACACCCGGGAGTTCGAGCCGGACGGCCCCAACTACACTCCCCGGATCTCTGGTGTGCTCAAGCCCGATTACAGCTATAACCTGTCCATTCTGAAGAGCCTGGATGGCGACCCCTCATGCTGCTGCCGCTACTTCTACGAGTATGACGCACCCAAGGCCGGTGTTGGGCACTTCATCCACACCTATCAGGAAAACCGCGATCCCCTGCCCTCCTTCGAGGGCGAGCCTCGCCGAGTGGCTATCACCGCCTCCGACGCCGAGACGCTGGCCGGTGACCTGTGGCTGTCACTCAACGACGAAAACAAGGTGGCACTGTTTGTCCGCTACATCGACATCGCCACCGGTGACACTGAAACATCCATTATCAATAAACACTGGGAGGTCTGAACGATGAACGAACTCGAACTGAAATATGGCTGCAACCCCAACCAAAAGCCTGCCCGCATTTTTATGGACGGCGAGCGCAATCTGCCCCTCACCGTTCTAAACGGCAAGCCCGGCTACATCAACTTCATGGATGCCCTCAACTCCTGGCAGCTGGTCCGGGCGCTGAAAAAGGCCACCGGTCTGCCTGCCGCCGCGTCCTTCAAGCACGTCTCCCCCGCCGGAGCCGCACTTGGCACTCCGCTGTCCGACGTGGAGAAAAAAATCTACTTTGCTGACGGCTGCGACACCTCTCCCATCGCCTGTGCCTATATCAAGGCTCGGGGTGCTGACCGGCTGTGCTCCTACGGCGACTGGGCCGCCCTCAGCGATGTGTGTGACGAACCCACCGCCCGCTATCTGGCCATGGAGGTGTCCGACGGCATCATCGCCCCCGGCTACACCGACGAGGCGCTGGCCATCCTGAAGGGCAAGAAGAAGGGAAATTACAACGTGGTGCAGATTGATCCGTCCTACGAACCGAACTCCGTGGAACAGCGCCACATTTTCGGCATCACCTTCCAGCAGGGGTACAACAATTTTGAGATTAACGAGGCTCTGCTGGACAACATCGTTACCAAGAACAAGGAGCTGTCCCAGAGCGCCAAAAACGATCTGCTGCTGGCCCTCATCACCCTGAAGTACACCCAGTCCAACTCCGTCTGCTACGTCAAGGACGGTCAAACCATCGGCGTGGGCGCGGGCCAGCAGAGCCGCATTCACTGCACCCGGCTGGCAGGCAGTAAGGCAGACAACTGGATGCTCCGTCAGCATCCGAAGGTCCTGGGTCTCCAGTTTGTGGATGGCATCCGCCGCCCCAACCGCGACAACGCCATTGATGTGTACATCTCCGACGAGTATGAGGACGTGCTGGCGGACGGCGTGTGGCAGCAGACTTTCAAGGTCCGGCCCGAGGTGCTCACCGCTGAGGAGAAAAAGGAGTGGATCGCAAAGCTCTCTGGCGTCTCCCTCGGTTCCGACGCTTTCTTCCCCTTCGGTGACAATGTAGAGCGCGCCCACAAGTCCGGCGTACAGTACATTGCTCAGCCCGGCGGCTCCATCCGGGATGATAATGTCATCGAGACCTGCGATAAGTATGGCATTGTGATGGCATTTACCGGGATGCGGCTATTCCACCACTAAAAGGCCGGACGTTTCCCGCGAAAAATGCTTATGTGCCTGTGCGCACCGACCTGCGGGCGGGAACCGGTTCCTCCGTTTGCCTTCTCCACTCTCCGAGGAGCATAAGAAATGATTTGACTTTTTCCGCCTGCAGCGGAACTTTTACGAAACGAGGTGCTTTTAATGAAGGTACTGGTAGTCGGCGGCGGCGGGCGCGAGCATGCCATCTGCTGGAAGCTGGCTCAGTCCCCCAAAGTTACGGAGCTGTACTGCGCCCCTGGCAACGCAGGCATCGCGCAGACCGCCCGCTGCGTTGACATCAAGGCTACTGACGTGGACGGCATGGTCAGCTGGGCAAAGAAAAACGCCATGGACTTTGTCATGGTCGCCCCGGACGATCCGCTGGCACTGGGTATGGTGGATGCCATGGAGGCCGCCGGAATTCCCGCCTTCGGCCCCCGGGCCAATGCCGCCGTCATCGAGGCCAGCAAGGCTTTTTCCAAGGAGCTGATGGCCAAATATCATATTCCCACCGCGAAATACAAAACCTTCACCGATCTAAGCAAAGCTCTCGCCTACATTGATGAGCAGGGCGCACCCATCGTGGTCAAAGCCGACGGTCTTGCACTGGGCAAAGGCGTAGTAGTTGCCGCCACGGCGGATGAGGCCAAACAGGCCGCCCGCGAAATGATGGAAGACAAAAAGTTCGGCGAATCCGGCTCCACCGTGGTCATTGAGGAGTGCATGACCGGTCCGGAGATTACTGTATTGGCCTTCTCAGACGGCACATACATTGTCCCCATGCCTGCAAGTCAGGATCACAAACGGGCCTACGACGGCAATAAGGGACCCAACACCGGCGGCATGGGTGCCATCTCTCCCCCGCCCCAGTACACTCCAGAAGTCGCAGAACGCTGCATGAAAGAGATCTTCCAGCCCACCATCGACGCCCTCAACGCCGAGGGCCGCCCCTTCAAGGGTGTCATCTACTTTGGGCTGATGCTCACCCCAGAAGGCCCCAAGGTGGTGGAGTACAACGCCCGCTTCGGTGACCCGGAGTGTCAGGCGGTACTCTCCCTGTTGGACAGCGATCTGATGGACATTCTTCAGGCCTGCGTGGACGGCACGCTGGATCAGCTGGACATTCGCTGGGAAAGCGGCGCTGCCTGTGTCGTCGTGCTGGCCTCCGGCGGCTACCCGCTTGACTATAAGAAGGGCTATCCTATCTCCGGACTTGATGAAGCCGGGAAAAATGCTGTCGTGTTCCACGCGGGCACCAAGCTGAGCGCCGAAGGCGAATACCTCACCAACGGCGGACGGGTATTGGGTGTCACTGCCAACGGCGAGACGTTGGATAAGGCCATTGATAACGCCTACGCCGCCGCAAAGCATATTTCCTTTACGGACATGCATTTCCGTACCGACATCGGTCACGCATTCTAAAGACAAGATCCCCGCCCCGGAACACACTGCCCGGAGCGGGGATCTTTTCTGTTTTCATGGCCTGCGGTCGGCAGGTGTCAGATTGAACACCCTTGTTGGCTGCGGCGTTGTCATAGAAATATTATTATCGCAAAAAGCACCCGGGGCACTGTCCCCGGGTGCTTTGTCGATTTCTGTTATCGGAATTCCGCGCTTTTTGAGAGCCAGTTTGATTTAAAGAAATACAGCGTAAATACAATGCTGCTCAGGCTCCACGTTAGCGGGTAGGCCCAGAAAATTACCGAGATCTGCGGAATAAAATACACTACGATAGTGATGTAGCTCACCCGGATGATGCACCAGCAGAGCAGCATCACCACCATGGGGACGATTGACCGCCCCGCGCCCCGGAAAATGGCCGCCAGACAGTGGCTGTACGCCAGCAGAAAGTAGAACAATGTGATGGTCTTCGCCTGACTCACGCCGTAGGCCACCACCTGCGGGTCGCTGTTGAATGCGGAGATCAGCAGCGGAGCCGCAAGATTGATGCAGACGCCGATAACCTCCGCCAGCGAGATGGAGCATAGCACGCCAAAGCGGATACCTTTCTTGACGCGGTCGTACTTCCCCGCACCGATATTCTGGCTGATGAATGTGGTCAGCGCCATAGCAAAGCAATTAATGGGCAGGAATGCAAACCCCTCGATCTTGGCATAAGAGCCGCAGCCCGCCACCGCCATCTTGCCGAAGGCGTTGATGTTGGACTGCACCACCACGTTGGCCAGCGCAATGATAGAGTTCTGCAGGCCAGTCGGCAGGCCGTTGCGCACCACAAGCTTAAGCATGGGCATATCGAATCGGATCCTCCGGATGACAATGCGATACTCCGCGTCACTCCGGACCAGCCGGACGAAGCAGAGGATGGCGCTGAGAAACTGTGAGATAATAGTAGCCAGCGCCGCACTGCCCACGCCCCAGTGGAACACCGCCACAAACAGCAGATCCAGCACCACATTGGTTATGGATGAGAAAATGAGGTAGTACAGCGGATGCTTGCTGTCTCCGGAGGACTGAAGAATGCCTACACAGAAATTATACATGACGAAAGCGATAGAGCCGCAGAAATAGATTCGGAAATACAGCACAGACGACGGCAGCACATCTTGCGGCGTCCCCATCAATCGAAGAATCAGCGGCGTAAATATGATGCCGATTACCGTCAGCAGTACACCCGCTACAAGGCCGAAGGCCACCGTTGTATGTACCGCCCGCTCCACACTCTCCTTATCCCGGGCGCCGAAATACCGGGCGATGACCACGCCCGCGCCCACGGACACACCATTGAAGAAACCCACCAGCAGAAAAATCAGGCTGCCGGAGGAACTGACCGCCGCCAGCGCGTCGCTGCCGATAAAGTTTCCGACAATGAGGGAGTCCGCCGTGTTATACAGCTGCTGAAACAGGTTTCCCAGAAAAAGCGGAAACGCAAAGGCCAGCATTTTCCGAGCGATTGACCCCTCAGTCAAAAGGTTTCCAGATATTTTTGCCTGACTCATGTTATCCTCGTTTCTGTCTACTCAGTTTTCGTTGCTTTCGCCGCGCTCCGCAGCTTTGATCAGCGTCACGATACGAGATGTCCCCAAGCGGTCTGCGCCCAGCATCATAAAGTCCGCAGCGTCCTGCAATGTGGAGATACCGCCCGCGGCCTTGATCTTCACGTGGGGCAACACATGAGCCCTGAACAGAGCCACGTCCTCACGGGTAGCTCCGCCGGCAGAAAATCCGGTGGAGGTCTTGATGAAATCCGCGCCGCTCTCTGACACAATCCCGCACATTCTGATCTTCTCTTCATCGGTCAGAAGACAGGCCTCCACGATGACCTTAAGTGTCAGCTCTCCGCAGACCGCCTTCACCGACCGAATCTCCTCCAGCAGTGCGTCCCAGCAACCGTCCTTCACCCAGCCCAGATTGATGACCATGTCGATCTCCCGAGCGCCGTCGGCAATAGCATGCTCTGCCTCATACACCTTTACAGCCGTGGTGCTGTACCCATTGGGGAAGCCAATCACCGTACACACCGGCAGGCGGCCGGCCAGGTAGTCCGCCGCCTGCTTCACATAAGACGGCGGGACACACACCGAAGCGCACCCGTACTTTACGCCGTCATCGCACAGCGTCCGGATCTCGTCCCACGACGCAGTCTGGCGAAGCAGCGTATGATCCACCGCACGTAAGATCTCACGTACCTCCATATTTGATCCCTTTCCATTGGAAATCAAAGGCAAACGCACCAATTTCCATCTGTTTTATTGGATTTAAGAGAGTACAAGAACCGGCTGCACTTCAATCGTGCAGCCGGTTCTGTCACTTTATTAGCCGGACAAATTACTCCTCGTTGGAAGCCTCTTCGTCAGCGGGAGCGCCCTCCAGCAGAGCACGGATGGACAGGGACACCTTTTTGTTGTCGTTGTCAATAGCAATGATCTTGGCATCCACGGTCTCGCCCTCGGTGAGGACGTCGCCGGGCTTCTCCACCCGGTGATCAGCAATCTGGGAGATGTGAATCAGGCCGTCAACGCCGGGGACGATCTCGGCAAACGCGCCGAAGGTCATCAGCTTGACGATCTTGACGGAAGCCACGTCGCCCACGGAGTACTTCTCAGTGAACACGGCCCAAGGCTCCTGAGCGTGATCCTTCATGCCCAGAGAGATCTTCTTCTTCTCGGGGTCGAAGGAGATGACGTACACATCCACAGTGTCGCCCACGGAGACAACCTCGGCGGGGTTCTTGATGCGGGACCAGGACAGCTCAGAAATGTGAACCATGCCGTCCACACCGCCGATGTCAACGAAAGCGCCATAGGATGTCAGGCTCTTGACAGTGCCGGTGTAGTGCTTGCCCACCTCGATGTTGTTCCAAACCTCAGCGGCAGCGGCGGCACGGGCCTCAGCGGCCACGGCACGGATGGAGCCGACCACGCGGCGGCGGGCACGGTTGACCTCGGTGATGCGCAGCTTCACGCGCTCCTTGACCATCTCGGACAGATCGGCGCCGCGGGGCTTGCCGGACTGAGAAGCGGGAATGAACACGCGGATGCCCTTGACATTGGCCACCAGACCACCCTTGTTCTCCTCGGTGATGATGCCCTCAAGCACATCCTTGTTCTCAACGGCGTTCTCGATGGTCTCCCAGTTCTTCTGGGTGTCCAGACGCTTCTTGGACAGCTTGACCATGCAGTCGCGGTCGCTGACCAGCATGACGTAGGTCTCGATCTCCTCGCCGACCTTGCAAATATCCTCGACCTTGACATCGGGATCGTCGCTCAGCTCGGACAGGGGAATGTAGCCGGGATACTTGATGCCAAGTTCGACCTGCACTTCAGTCGGCGTAATTGCAACGACGGTGCCAGTGACCTTATCCCCCGTATTCAAAGTCTTGAACGACTCCTCCAGCATCTCTGCAAAGGACTGTTCAATCTCCATAGTTTCTTCGCTCATTTTGTTATAGACCTCCTTTATGATCCACCCCGGCGTCGATGCACCGGCGGTGATTCCAAGGGACGCTAAACGAGCAAACTCCCCAGGGGTAAGTTCGTCGCTGTGCTCCACCTGACGGACAAAAGAACAGCAGCTTTCGCAAAGTTGGGTCAGCCGTCTCGTGTTGGAGCTTTTCGGGTCCCCAATCACGATCATACCATCGCATTCTTCCGCCAAGGCAAGTGCCTCAGACTGTCTCTTGGACGTAGCACCACATATTGTATCAAAAAATTCTGCATTTGTACACACTTTTTTTGCGTTTTTAATGCAATTTTCCCAGTTTGTGCGAATTGCTGTAGTCTGGGATACAAAACTCAGCCCTTTCGCCGTCAAATCTGGCTGTTTTTTAAAAATTTCCGCCAATTCGTCCCAATCCCGAACCACAATTCCGTGCTCCGTCCAGCCGGCGATGCCGATGATCTCCGGGTGAGCGGCGTCGCCGACGATTACCGGAACGCGCCCGCGCAGCTCCGCATCCCGGACCAGCTTGTGGATGCGCTCCACATATGGGCAGGTGGCATCCAAAATTTTGCATCCCTTTGCCGTCAGCGCATCGTAGGTGCGCTTCGGCTCGCCGTGGGCGCGGATAAGCACCGCCACGCCATCGGGAACGTCCTCCGGCTGGGACACTGTCTGGGCTCCCAGCTCTTCCAGGTGGGCAATGACATATCGGTTGTGGGTGATGTCACCCAGCATATAGACTGAGCCATTCCGGGCGCTTTGCTCCGCCGTTTCCACCGCCCGACGGACACCATAGCAGAATCCGGCGGACTGCGCCAGCTTGATAATCATACCTTCTCCCCCAGCGCCCGGATGCGCATCATCAGGTCGTCGGCAATCCGCTGATAGTCCTCCGGCGTGGGCTTGCGGCCTTCAAACTCCGGATGATAGGGCTGCCCGAAAATCACATTTGTTTTCCGGAACAGCCGTTTTTTCGGCGAAATGTAAATGGGGACGATGGGCACTCCCGTCCGGGTGGCGAACATGGCCGCACCGGTGTGGGCTTCGCCGGTCTCACCCTCTTTTACCCGGGTCCCCTCGGGAAACAGAAGCAGTTTCTCCCCATTTTTCAGCACACGCATGGCCTCCTTGATGGCACTCACGTCGGCCTTGCCCCGCTTGACGCCGATGATTCCCGCCTTTTTCAGGAGGTATCCCAGCACCGGGATGTGCATCAGCTCGTCCTTTGCCATTACGTGTAATTGCGGCCTGTGACCCACCGCGCACACCACATACACCGGGTCGCCCAGCGTCGTATGGTTGCCGCACAGCAGCGCACCGCCCTCCGGGATGTTCTCCCGTCCCTGCACCCGCCACGGGTGAAACAGATTCATAAAAATCCAGACCAGCGGATACAGCACCGCGTAAAGCTTATTCATGGGTTCCCTCCGCTCTGTTCAGTTTGTCCCGAATCACGGTCAGCAGCTGGCTGTAGCTCTCCTCCCTGCTGTTGCCTGTGGTGTCTACCACCACGGCGTCCTCCGCCTTTTTCAGCGGCGACACCGTCCTGTGAATGTCGTGCTCGTCCCGCTCCACCACATCTCGGAGAATCTGAGCCTCGTCCACCTGCTCGCCCCGCTCCAGAAGCTCCAAATACCGGCGATGAGCGCGGTCCGCCGCGTCCGCAGTGAGATAAATTTTCAAATCTGCATCGGGCAGTACCACCGTTCCGATGTCCCGGCCGTCCATGATAACATTGTGCTCCCGGGCCAGCCTGCGCTGCATGTCCAGCAGAAAAGCCCGCACCTCCGGGAGGGCCGACACCCGGGAGGCATAATAGGAAATTTCATTGCGGCGTATGTCGTCGGTGACGTCCGCCCCGTTGAGGTACATTCGCTGTAAGCCGTCTCCATCGTAGGCCATTCTGATGTCCAGCCTAGACAACAATGCCGCCACCGCCTGACTGTCATCCGGATCTGCATTCTCCTGCTTGGCGAACAGACCTACCGTTCGGTAAATGGCTCCGGTGTCTACGTACAAAAAACCCAGCTCCCGGGCCAGCTGCTTGGCCAGAGTGGATTTTCCCGCTCCGGACGGGCCATCTATGGCAATGCTTTGATACTTCATCCGCTCATTTCTCCTTCCCTGCCGCGCTCTATGGCCGCGGCCGTTCCGGCCGCGTGACCCGTGGCCCACGCAATCTGAAGATTGAAGCCGCCGGTATACGCGTCTACGTCCAGCAGCTCGCCCGCGAAGTAAAGCCCATGCACCAGCTTGGACTCCATGGTCTTCGGATTCACCTGACCCACCTTTACGCCGCCAGCGGTGATGATGGCCTCTTCCACCGGGCGAGTACCAGACAGATCTACCCTGAAGTCTTTCAGCGTCTCCAGCAGGCGGCGGCGCTGCTCCTTCCGGATGTCCCGCACCTTGGCATTTCCGGGAATACCCGTCCGGTCAATGAGCACCGGGATCATGGACCGGGGCACCAAACCACCCAGCGCGTTGGCGTAATCCTGATTGGCCCGGTCTGCAAAGTCCCGGAGCAACCGGGCATCCAGCTTTTCCTCATCCAGCGCGGGCTTCAGGTCGATATGAGCCGTATAGCTGTCCCGGTCGAAATCCAGATGAGCCGATGCGCTGAGTACAAGCGGCCCGGACAGGCCGAAATGGGTGAACAGCATCTCACCCTGCTCCCGGTAGACCACCTTGTTTTTTTGGTTCTTGACCTTCAACTCAACGTTCCGCAGGGAAAGCCCCTGAAGCCTGCCGCAGTCCTGGTCTTTTGACACCAACGGCACCAGTGACCCGCGGACAGGAACCACGATGTGTCCTGCTGCCTCGGCCAGTCGGTAGCCATCCCCGGTAGAGCCGGTGCGGGGATAGGACGCGCCGCCGGTGGCAAGGATAACAGCCTTACAGCCGCACTCTCCCATATGCTCCAGCACAACTCCCGCGGTGTCGCCGTCTCGGATGATCAAATCCGTCACCCGGTCGTGCAGCAGCTCCACCTCAAGGCGGCGCAGCTCAAAAAAAAGCGCATCAATGATGTCCGCCGCCTTGTCAGAGGCTGGGAACACCCGGTTCCCCCGCTCCGTTTTCAGCGGAACGCCCAGCGCGGTGAAAAACTCCATGGTATCCTTTGGCGCAAAGCGGCTCAATGCACTGTACAGAAACTTCCCGTTCCGGGGAATGTTCGCCATGACCGTCTGCACATCGCTGGCGTTGGTCACATTGCATCGGCCTTTTCCTGTGATATACAGCTTCCGGCCCACCTTTTCGTTTGGCTCCACCAATGTGACCCATCTGCCTGCCCGGGCGGCGGTAATGGCTGCCATCATACCCGCGGCCCCGGCTCCGGCCACCACGATTCGATCCTGTGTCGTCATATATCTCTCCACAAGCCGATTCGGATTTTCAAAAAAATGAAAATCCGAACCTGATATTATATTTACTTGCTCTCGTACTCGACCTTTTCGTAGACCTCGTACTCGTCCCAAATCTGCTCCAGGCGCTCGAAGGTCGCGGTAACCTCCACTTCCTTCTTTCGACCCACCGCCACGATCAGAGCATTGATGATAGACAGCGGAGCCACCAGCGAATCTACGAAGGATGCCATGTCACTCTTAGCCAACAGGCGGTAGTTTGCCGTGTCATACAGCGGGGAAAGCTCGCTGTCGGTGATGGCCACCACCGTGGCCCCCTGATCCCGGGCAAACTCCATGGCACGCACCGTTCGAGTGGAATAACGCGGGAAACTAATGCCGATGACCACATCACCCTCGCCTACCCGGAGCATTTGCTCAAACATCTCGCTGGCCAGTGTGGTCTGCACGTGGCGGACATTGTCGAAGATCAGGTTGAAATAAAAGTACAGAAAATCCGACAGCGTTGTGGATGAGCGGACGCCAAGAATGTAGATCCGCCGGGCGTTCACAATAGCGTCCACCACATTGCTGAACTCCTGACGGCTCAGCTCCTCCAGGGACATCCGAATCTTTTCAATGTCGGACTGCACCACCTTAGTAAGCACATCGTGGTCGCCCAGCTGGTCGTTGGACACTTCAATGCGCTGGACAGTGGTGAGCTTGCTGCGGATCATCTCCTGCAAGGCCTTCTGCATGGCGGGATACCCGTCATACCCCAGCTCCGCCGCAAACCGCACCACAGTAGATTCGCTGACGTTCACCGTCTTGCCCAGCCGGGCGGCGGTCATAAAGGCGGCCTTGTCGTAATTTTCCAAAATAAAATGGCCGATGAGCTTCTGCCCCTTTGAAAAATCGGCCATGCTGTTCTGGATCGTTGCCAGAATATCTCTGCTCATATGCGTTACGCTCCGTTCCCTGCACCTGCGGCAGGCAAATTCTTAATAATCTTACCGTTTTGCAGGGAAAATTGCAAGCGCTTTGCAAGTATTTCTTTCGAATTCCTGCATTTTTCACAGATTTAGCAAGGAAATTTCTTCATTCGTGAGTAATTTCCAGCATCCAACCTGCAAATCATGCAGCCGCAGTCCACCCTCCCGAACCCGCTTGAGCCGGAGCACCTCCAGCCCGACGGCGGCACACATCCGCCGGATCTGCCGATTCTTTCCCTGATGAATCACCATAATCAGGGTGTTTTTCCCGGTCATCTCCACCCGGTCGGCCTCCATGTCCTCGCCGTCGATGACCATGGGCGCCCGCAGCATAGGCAGCGCCTGCACCGCATTCCCCCGCACCTTGATCACGTATTCCTTCTCCACACGGTGAGACGGATGGGTCAGCCGGTTGGTCAGCTCCCCGTCGTCGGTGAGGAGCAGCAGGCCCTCGGAATCCATGTCCAGCCGACCCACCGGCCACACCCGAGCCGGGCAATCGCGAACCAACTCCGCCACCGTGGGCCGCCCCTTTTCGTCGGACATGGTCGTGACCACTCCTCGAGGCTTGTGGAGCATGATATATGTATGGGCGGCGGGCGAGGTGACAGAGACGCCGTCCACTTCCACCGCATCACGTTCCGGGTCGGCCTTATCGCCCAGAGAAGCTGTGATGCCGTTTACCTTTACACGCCCTGTGATCAGGTACTCTTCCGCCTTTCGGCGGGAACAGACTCCCGCGCCGGACAGAATCTTCTGCAAGCGTTCCTCCACACCGTCGCCCACTTTCTTATTTTCAAATCAGTCCCACGCCACTGCCGGACACCGCCACCGTCGCGCCGAAAATCCCGGGTAATACCGAGCAACATGCGATTTTTCGGGAAATCGTCTGGCTCCCGCTTCACAGCCGTCAGACACATGGCAATTCTGGGCAAAAAGAGCCAGCTCCCATCCGAAGTTCAGATGGGAGCAGTTTTCTATTAAAATTCGCTCTTATCCTCTTTTTTCTTATCCAAATAGTCAGTGATCTTGTCAAACATCTCTGGCACCATCTCTACCACACGTCCGGCCGTATCAGCAGGAGGAGGTGCCACGGGCAGCAGCTTCACATTGCCGTCCTTAACCACAAGGAAAGCCACCGGGGTCACGTTGACGCCGGCGCCCGCGCCGCCGCCGAAGTTTTTGCTCGTCTGCTGGTTCTTCCCGGCAAAATCAGAGCCGCCAGATGCAAAGCCGAAGGACAGCTTCGACACAGGGATGAGGGTCACACCGTCGTCGGTAGTGATGGGCTGGCCCACCACAGTGTTGGTATCCACCATCTCGCGGATCTTGGACATGGTTGTCTGCATCAGATCAGTGATGGGATGATTGTTCTCACTCATGATTAAACCTCCTGTTTTTTCGCGGAACCCTTCCGGTTCCGGCACCATATGACCAGCAGCTTGATCCCGAACCGCAGGCCGAAGGCCAAAAGCTGACCCACAGTCATGGTCAGTGCCGCATTGCAGTACACGGTGGGTCGGCTCTGGTCAAAATCCACCACAACACCCAGATCATGCTTTTTTACCTTAAAACTATGGTCGAAAATCGGCCATATCATTCCCAACATCGCGTTGGCCCGGCCAAAGCCCATCGCCGTTTTCGCCGGGTCGTCCGTGGCCCATGTCATGTGAACCGTCAGGTCATCAATGCACAGTTTGCGCCTCAGCGTCCCCGCAGCCTCACCGACAACCGGCAGCATCTTCATGAAGAGTTTAAGCATCCCGCCCTTGGGCTCCGGCTTCTCTCCGGACTGCTCCTCGGGATTTTTCCCCTTTTTCTGCTTCGACTTTTTCTCTTTTTTTGGCTTTTCTTTCTTCTCTTTTGGCTTTGCGGGATAAAGCGTAATGCGCAGCGGCCCGGCAATCAGCCGCACCAGCAGCCCGTCCTCGCTGTACCGCACCTGGCCGCCCAAACGGATGAGTGAAACAAGAAACAGCACCAAAGCAATGATGAGCAGCACCTTGAGGGCGGTCATACCGGCTCCTCCGAGGCGTTCTCTTCGCCGCTGTCCTCTTCGCTTCCCTGATCCTTCAGCCGCTGCAGGGCCTGTTCAAGCTCCAGCGTCATCTGCCCGTCCTCCTGCGAGGAAGAAGGCAGCTCCGGCAGCTCGTCCAGATTGGCAAGGCCGAAGGAACGCAGAAAGTTTTTTGTGGTGCGGTACTGGATAGGTCGCCCCGGAACGGCCAGTCGGCCTGCCTCGCAGATTAGTCCCCGTTCCAACAGCAGTCCCACGGTATAGGAGCTGTCCACGCCGCGCACCTGCTCGATATATGCTCTAGTCACCGGCTGGAAGTAGGCGATGATGGCCAGCACCTCCAGCGCGGGCTGGGACAGCTTGGCAGGCTTTCGGTTTTCCAGCGTCCGGCGGATATAGTCTGCATATTCCGGCGCAGAGCACATCTGCCAGCTGTTTTCCAACCGCACCAGCCGGATGCCCCGGCGATCGTAGCTGTAATTGTCCGCCAGCCGCTGGCACACGGCGTCAACCGTCTCTTTGTCCTGCTCCATTGTCAGGCAGATACGCTCCACCGGGACCGGATCTCCCGCCGCAAAGAGGATGCCCTCAATGGCCGACTCCAATTCTTTCAGTTCCACGGGCACACCTCCTTAATATTGCTCCACCGTCACATCCAGCTCGCCCTCCTGAGCATCGCCGGTGCATGTTACCGTGCAGTCCTCCTCCGTCCCCGCCAGGCGGATACGGCTGGCCTTGCACAGTTCCAGAATGGCCAGAAACGTAGCCACCACCTCGGACCGACTCCGGCTCTGACGGAACAGCGCCCGAAAGCGGGTCACACCGAACTGTGTCAGCCGCTCCACAATAGCCCGAGCCTTGTCGGAGACGGGATACGGCTCCCGGCCCACAATGCCCTCAAAGGCACGGGCGGGCGGCGGAAGCTTGTCGTCCGCCCGTGCCAGTACGGCATTCATGGCGGTCAGCAGATCATTTTTGTCATGAACATAGCGGTAGGTCTTTTCCGACCGGATAAGCTCCGGTACCTTGACAATATAGTCCCGGCCGTACTCGTACCGGCGGTCCAGCACCCCAGTCACTGTCTTGATCTTCAGATAGCTGTCGTGGTGCTTGTGCTCCTCCAGCGCCGCCATGAGCAGCTCCATTTCGCTCATGGCCTCCTCGTCGTCGATGGACAGCAACATCCGGGTCTTGATATACACCAGATGGGCCGCCATAGTGACAAATTCGCTGGCAATCTCCAGATTGAGCTGTTCCCGCTGCTCCATCCACTCCAGATACTGGTCCAGCAGAAGGGATATCTGAATATCACGGATCTCGATCTTGTTTTTGCTCAGCAGGTGGAGGATCAGATCCAGCGGGCCGTCAAAATCCTCCATGTCTTCCGCCTTCGCCCTGACCACCTTGTCCAGATGATAGACCGGAGCGTCCATGCCGTCCCTCCTCTCCTGCTGTAGCTTCTTCGTCACAGCATTTCATAGTATTATACCAAATGCTGCCCCAAAAAACAAGGGCGGCCCGGCGGGAAACCGCCGGGCCGCTGTAGGACTACAATACATATTGGACAGGTGAAAGAAAAAGATATAAGGAATAGGGTCTCA
>CAYNEH010000001.1:30120-33594 GCA_964396195.1 uncultured Oscillospiraceae bacterium | reverse complement strand
TGGACATCCGCAGCGCCCCCGGCGTGGGCACCGCCGTTACCGCCCGGTTTGATCGGCGGCACCTCGACTGCCCGCCGCCGGGCGATCTGGCCGGAAGCGTGGCCCTGCTTCTTCAGGGCAGCCCCGGCATGGATCTTCACTACCGGCACACCACACCCCGGGGCACAGCGGAGCTGTCCGCCGGAGAACTGCGGGAGATTCTCGGCCCGGACATCTCTCTGGGCGAACCGGAGGTATTCTCCTGGATCACAGATTATTTGACCGAACAGGAAGCGCGCTCGGCCGTGGACCCTGTCTGACCGGCCGCCGCCTGACTGGATGGAAGGAGCTTAGCAAGCGAATGAAAAGCCTGGAAGAACTGCGCGCAATCCGCGAAAAAATGAAACAACAGATGGAGCTGCGGGACAGCGGGGAGGACACCGTCCGCGTCGTGGTGGGCATGGCCACCTGCGGCATCGCCGCCGGCGCCCGCCCCGTGCTCACCGCCTTTCTGGACGAGGTGGCGAAGCGGCGGCTTCAGAACGTCATCGTCTCCCAGACGGGCTGCATCGGCGTCTGCCGGCTGGAGCCCATCGTGGAGGTTTTTGTCCCCGGACAGGAAAAGGTGACCTATGTCCAGGTGAAGCCCGAGATGGTTCCCGTCATCGTGGAGCAGCATCTGGTGAACCACCATGTAGTCACCGACTACACCATCGGCGCCGCCGAATAAGGGGAGGGAGAAGGAGATCATGAATCACATCCGATGCAACATTATGGTGTGCACCGGCACCGGCTGCACCTCCTCCGAAAGTCCGAAAATTGCCGAGGCCTTTGAAAAGGCGCTGAAAAAGGCAAAGATGGACAAGGAGGTCCGGGTGGTTCGGACCGGCTGCTTCGGACTGTGCGAGCAGGGGCCCATCGTCATGGTGTTCCCCGAGGGCGCGTGCTACACCAAGGTCACGGTGGATGACGTCAACGAGATTGTCAGCGAACACGTTGTCAAGGGCCGCATCGTCACCCGTCTGCTCCATCAGGAGGGGGACGACGGCAGCACCGTCACCTCTCTGGCCGAGACTCAGTTCTACAAGCATCAGACGCGCATTGCCCTGCGCAACTGCGGCGTCATCAATCCGGAATCCATCGACGAATATCTGGGCGTGGACGGCTATACTGCGCTGGAGCGCATCCTCACCGAGCAGACCCCGCCCCAGGATATCATCGACTGCATCAAAAAATCCGGCCTCCGGGGCCGGGGCGGCGCGGGCTTCCCCACCGGCAACAAGTGGCAGTTCACCCACGACGCCGTAAGCGAGGACGGTGTGAAGTATGTCTGCTGCAACGCCGACGAGGGTGACCCCGGCGCGTTCATGGACCGCTCCGTTCTGGAAGGTGACCCCTTCTCCGTCATTGAGGCCATGACCATCGCGGGCTACGCCGTGGGGTCCAGCCAGGGCTACATTTACATCCGGGCGGAGTACCCCATCGCCGTCAAGCGGCTCCAGCTGGCCATTTCTCAGGCCCGGAGCTACGGCCTGCTGGGCAAGAACATTCTGGGCAGCGGCTTCTCCTTTGACCTGGAGCTGCGGCTGGGCGCGGGCGCTTTCGTCTGCGGCGAGGAGACCGCCCTGCTCATCTCCATCGAGGGCAAGCGCGGCGAACCCCGTCCCCGTCCGCCCTTCCCGGCGGTCAAGGGCCTGCTGGGTCGGCCCACCCTGCTGAACAACGTGGAAACCTACGCCAATATCACATGGATTCTCAATAACGGCTGGGAGAAGTTCGCCGCCATCGGCACTGAGAAGTCCAAGGGAACCAAGGTGTTCGCGCTGGGCGGCAAAATCAAGAACACCGGCCTTGTGGAAATTCCCATGGGCACCACCCTGCGCACCATCATTGAGGACATCGGCGGCGGCATCCCCAACGGGAAAAAGTTCAAGGCCGCCCAGACCGGCGGCCCCTCCGGCGGCTGCATTCCCGCCGAGCTTATCGACACCCCCATCGACTACGACTCCCTCACCGCCATCGGCTCCATGATGGGCTCCGGCGGCCTCATCATCATGGATGAGGACAACTGCATGGTGGACATCGCGAAATTCTTTCTTGAGTTCTGCGTGGACGAGTCCTGCGGCAAGTGCGCCCCCTGCCGCATCGGCACCAAGCGGCTGTACGACCTGCTGTGCAAGATTACTGACGGCAGCGGCACGATGGAGGATCTGGATACCATCGAGGAGCTGTGCCATCACCTGAAGGATTCTGCCCTGTGTGCTCTGGGTCAGTCCGCCCCCAACCCGGTGCTGTCCACCTTGAAATACTTCCGGGAGGAGTACATCGCCCATGTGGTGGAAAAGCGCTGCCCCGCCGGGGTGTGCCGGAACCTGCTCCGGTTCGAAATTGACCCGACCAAGTGCAAGGGCTGCACTCTCTGCGCCCGGAATTGTCCCACCGGCGCCATCACCGGCGCAGCCAAGGGCCCCCACGTCATCAACCACGACAAATGCATCAAGTGCGGCCTGTGTATGTCCAACTGCCGCTTTAGCGCCATTGCAAAGCACTGAGGGAAGGAGTGACGAACGTGGAAACGAAAATGATTCATCTTACCATCGACAATATCCCCGTCACCGTTCCCGAGGGGACGACCATTCTGGAGGCCGCCCGCTCGGCGGGCATCAAGATACCATCCCTGTGCTTTCTCAAGGGCATCAACGAGATCGGCGCCTGCCGCATCTGTGTGGTGGAGGTCAAGGGCGCCCGGAGCCTGATGGCCTCCTGCGTCTACCCGGTGAGCGAGGGGATGGAAGTTCACACCAATACGGAACGGGTGCGCCATTCCCGCCGCCTGACGCTGGAGCTGATTTTGTCCAGCCACCGGATGGACTGCCTGACCTGCCCCCGCAACGCCCAGTGCGAGCTGCGCCAGCTGGCCGCCGACATGGGCATCGACGCGGTGCGCTACGCCAACGACGGACTGCTCCCTCAGCCGGAGGAAACCGCCCTTCACCTGGTTCGTGACAACTCCAAGTGCATTCTGTGCCGCCGGTGCGTATCCGTCTGCCGCCAGCTCCAGTCCGTGGGTGTCATCGGCCCCAACGACCGCGGCTTCCACACACACATCGGCTGCGCCTTTGACCGGGATCTGGCCGAAGTGGACTGCGTGTCCTGCGGCCAGTGCATCGTGGTGTGCCCCACCGGCGCGTTGGCGGAGAAGGATTCCACCGCCGAGGTCATCGCCGCCCTCCGTGACCCCAATAAGCACGTCATCGTCGGCCCCGCTCCCTCCGTCCGGGTGACGCTGGGCGAGTGCTTCGGCATGCCTATCGGCTCCAACGTGGAGGGCAAGATGATCTCCGCCCTCCGTCGGCTGGGCTTTGACAAGGTATTCGACGTGGACGCCGCCGCAGACTTCACCATTATGGAGGAGGGCACCGAGTTCATCGAACGCCTCCAGAACGGCGGCACCCTGCCTATGATCACCTCCTGCTCCCCCGGTTGGATCCGGTA
>CAYNEH010000001.1:3195-30110 GCA_964396195.1 uncultured Oscillospiraceae bacterium | reverse complement strand
CCCCGAGTTCATCCCCAACCTGTCCACCTGCAAGTCCCCCCAGCAGATGTTCGGCGCACTGGTCAAGAGCTATTATGCCGAAAAGGAGGGCATCGACCCTCACGACATCTATGTGGTATCCGTCATGCCCTGCACCGCCAAGAAGTACGAGGTCAAGCGGGAAGAGCAGCGCATGGCCAACGGCTGCATGCCTGTGGACGCCTCCCTCACCACCCGCGAACTGGCCCGGATGATCACCCAGGCGGGCATGATGTTCGACCACCTGCCCGATGACAACTTCGACCCCATTCTGGGTGTCTCCACCGGCGCGTCCGTCATCTTCGGCACTACCGGCGGCGTCATGGAGGCGGCGCTGCGCACCGTGGTTGCCAAGCTCACCGGCAGCGAGATGGGCCCGCTGGAATTTACCGAGATTCGGGGTACTCAGGGCATCAAGGAAGCCACCTATGACCTGCCCGGCGGGCCGGTCCGGGTGTGCGTGGCCTCCGGCCTCGCCAACGCCAAGACCGTGCTGGACGGCGTGCGCTCCGGCAAGCTCAAGTACGACTTTATTGAGCTGATGGCCTGCCCCGGCGGCTGCGTTAACGGCGGCGGCCAGCCGCTGCACTCCGCCACTGTCCGTTCCTTCACCGATTTGCGGGCCCTCCGCGCCCGCTCGCTGTACAAGCAGGATCAGGGCATGGAGTTCCGCAAGAGCCACGAAAGTCCGGTTGTCAAGGCCGTTTACGAGGAATACCTGGGCGAGCCCGGCAGCCACAAGGCCCACGAGCTGCTCCACTGCACCTACGTGCCCCAGAAGCGCTACCGCATCAACGACGACTGAATCACACCTTAAAAAGGGGCGGGATCTGAAGATCCCGCCCCTTTTGTGTATGGGGAAATGCTACCGCATCGATGTCCCTGCCGACGAAGCGCCCTCCAGCCCTGTCACCGGCACTCCCTCTGAGTAAGCCTCCCTTTTTGTTCTATCAAGAAAGCCCGACTTGTCAATTCGACAAGTCGGGCCTTCTTATGCGCGGTTCGGTCTGACGGTTACGAATAAACTGCAGCTGTTTCAGCGTCAGGATTCAAGACAGATTATACACAGCGGAGTAAGCCATGCGGTTGCAGGTGTGGAGATTGCCAACCTTGAAGCAGTCGCCGATCATATACGTCTCCGGGGTAACGCCGTAGTAGGAAAGTGCGTTCTTCCGCTGGGCCTCCATGCCGCCCAGGGCCACCACATCGTCGCATTCCAGCCGGTGGGCGTTTCCGTCCTTGTCCTGATAGACCACATAGCCGTCGCCAATCTCCGTGGTGGTAGCTTCTTCAATATAGGAGAAGTTCGGCTGCTTCTGGGCAAATTCATCCATGGTCTCCCGGTAGTGGATGGGGGTTGCATCCGGGGCCATGGTGGTGCCGCGAGTCAGAACCGTAACCTGATGGCCGTGCTCCGCCAGATACAGGGCCGCCTCGGTGCCGGATTCACTGCCGCCGATGACGATGCAGTTGTGGCCCATCTTCTGTTCGCTGGTAAAGGTGGTGAGCACGTCCCACGCCTTTTCCGCGCCGGGGATGGGCGGCTTTTTGGGCAGTGCGCCCAGGGCCAGCAGAACGGTGTCATATCCGGCCTGTGCCAGCTCGTCCTTGGCAGGCGCGTGATTCAGATAAACGGGAATTTGCGCCTGCCGGATTCTGTCGATGAGCCAGTTCCGATACTGCACCAGCGGCCACTTGAAGGAGGCGTCATCCATGATTTTCAGCTGACCGCCCAGAGCGCCGGACTTTTCATAGATGGTCACATCATAGCCCCGCTCTCTGGCAAACAGGGCCGCACGCATGCCGGCCGGGCCGCCGCCCACCACGGCAATCCTGTGCGGGCCGGATACCGGAGTCGTGAGCTTTTCCAGCCGATGCTCAATGCCCATTCTGGGGTTCACGGAACAATAGCTGAGCCAATCCCCGGTGAGGCTGGGCACATGACATTTGTTGCAGCGGATGCAGGGGGTAATTTTTTCGGAGGTTCCGGCCTTGACCTTTTTATAAAAGTCAAAGTCGCAGATAAAGGCCCGAGCCGCGCCAATGAGATCGGCCTTTCCGGTTTTCAGGATTTCCTCCATGTCGTCTGCATCCTGAAAGCCGCCGATGGGCTCACAGAGAATGCCGGTACCGGTGGCCTTGACTGCGGCGCAGACATCCAGAACCGCGTAATGATGGGCGGTGGAGTTGTAGCCGGTGGGATGGTTCAGGTTCGCCGTCTCGGCCCGGAACTGGAAGATGTCCGCATAGCCCTCCGCCAGCTTGGCGAGCTTGCAGGTGTCCTCCAGGGTGATGCCGCCTTCCTCCTCGCCGGTGAGCTGCACCTCAATGGGGAAATTCTTGCCGCAGAGCTCCTTGATCCGGCCGCAGAGCTCCAGCAGGAACCGGGCGCGGTTCTCAACGGGGCCGCCGTATTCATCGGTGCGGTGGTTGGTTCTGGGGGATAGGAACCGGGCAAACAGAGTAGCGCGGTAGGCAAAGTGGAGCGTTACCATGTCGAAGCCCAAAAGCTGATATTTTCTCGCCCGCTGGGCCTGAATTTCGATGATCTCCTGAATTTGCTCATGGGACAGGGCCTTTGCGGGGGCTCCGCCGCGAATCATGGAGCCCATGTTGTAGTTGTCATAGGCGCGCTCGCCGAATTTGGGTGCCAGCAGCAGCCGCATATCCATGGCAGGCTCGTCGTTGACATCATAGCCGGGGTCCGGGGCCGCAAAAGGCATCAGCGACAGGGAAATGTGGGAGTTGTAATAGTGAACCTGATCTGCCAGCTGACAGATATAGTTCTCCACGCTGACATCCGTGTCCAGGTCGAACTGAGGAAAGCGCTTGCCGTCCTCATTGGGAGACTGCCGCTGTGCAGGGTTGCACCAGTCGGCAAATGTCACCACTGCCGCACCGTTTTTTGCTACGTTTACCACATGATTGATAAGAGGATCGGCAGGGAAGTTCTCCGGTCCCTGGAGAAAGTGCGGCAGGGAGTTCCCGGCAATCAGGCGGTTTTTCAGCACCAGATTGCCCACCTGAATCGGGGAGAGAATGTGCTCGTATTTCATAAAAGCTCCTTCCGATAGTTGTGCAGGCTAAATATTTTGAATTAGCCGCAAAAGTTCCGAACCCTGCAGTTTTTGACTCAGTTACACGCTGTGAGAAACGGCATACGCCTGACGCATTGCCTGCTGAACGGTTGCGGGCTTCCTGCAGTCGCCGATGATGGCGAAGCGATTTGCCGTGCCGCTGAAGGACAGCGCCTCGTCCTGCCTGGCGCGCATGCCGAGGGAGATAACCACGCTGTCGCAGGGGATTTCATGCTCAACGCCGTCAGCGTCCTTATAAGTGACACGGTCATCCTCAACGCCGGTGACGGTTGCATTCACCACGGAGTGGAAGCCGGGCAGCTTCTTCCATGCATCAGAGAACATGGAGTAGTAGTGAATTGCGGTGGACTCCGGTGCCAGCATGTGGGTCATTTCCAGAACGGTGACTTCGTGACCCTGCTCAGCCAGGTTCATGCCGGCCTCCACGCCGACCTCGCCGCCGCCGATGACAACCACGTTGTGACCAACCTTTTCGGGGTGAATCATAGACTCGGTTGCCACCATGACATGGGGCTTGTCAAGGCCGGGAATAGGCGGCCTGGACGGAGTTGCGCCCAAAGCGGAGATGACCATGTCATAGCCCTCCGCCTCCACCATCTCGGGGGTAGCCCTGGTGTTCAGCTTCACCTCGATGGGGCGCTTCTCCACCTGATGAATCAGGTAGTTCTTAAAGTCGCGCAGCGTCCACTTAAAGGGCACAAAGTCTGCGTGATAAATTGCGCCGCCCAGATGGTCGTCAGCCTCATACAAGGTGACCTTATGACCGCGGTCGCTGAGGTCCATTGCCGCCTTCATGCCGGCAGGGCCGCCGCCGATGACTGCAATACGCATGCCGGGCAATGGGGTGGATTCCAGCACATCAAGGCGATGCTCGATGCCAATCTTGGGGTTGACGGAGCAGACAGACACGAAGGGATCGTGGGGGCCGCGGCCATGGCACTTATTGCAGCGCAGGCAGGGCACCAGGTCGTCTGCGCGGCCTTCCTGCATCAGCTGAACATAGTTGGGGTTGGAGATAAAGGCGCGGGCAGCGGAAACGATATCAACCTTGCCCTCGGCCACAGCGGCCTCGACCTCGTCGAAGTAATGGAAGCCGCCAACGCAGGCAACCTTCATCTTCAGGCCCTTTTTCTTTGCGTTTTCAGCATACTTCAGGAAGGGGGTGTGGTTCAGCTCGAAGGGAATGGGGTGATTGGGGTCAGCTTCGCCGGCGCGGAACTGGACGATGTCCACATAGGGCTCCGCCATCTTCAGGAACTCCACGCCTTCGTCCATGGTGTAGCCGCCCTCAGGCTCCTCGCCGGAGAACAGGATCTCGACAATCATGTCCCTGCCTGCCGCCTCGCGAATCTTCTTCAGGCACATCAGGGGGAACTTTGCCCGGTTTTCCAGACTGCCGCCGTACTCATCCGTGCGGTGGTTGGTCAGCGGGGACAGGAACTGGGTGGGCAGCTGACCGCGATAGCACAGGTGAACAGACACCATGTCATAATCCAGGAACTTCAGAATCCTGACCTGCTGGGCAAGGCTCTCGGCGATGAACTCCATGTGCTCGGTTGTGGTGTTCAGCATGGCCGCCGTAACGGAGCGGGTCATCATGTCGGACTGGCCGAAGGGATCGACCTCTTCCTCGCTCAGGGGACGGGAATTTGCAATGTCGCTCAGGCGCAGGATCTCAATGGAGCCGTCCGGCTTCTGGAGGGGATAGCCGGAGGGCGGGCCGACAAAGAAGCCCATGCATGCCAGTGCACCGTGATAATGAATGGCGTCTGCCATCTGCATCAGATAGTTCTGACATGCGGGGTTGTAGAGATCAAAATCCGGGAAGTGTGTGAAGTCCGCTTCCATGGGAACGGTCATGTCCCGGGAGAAGTTGTTGATGCCCATGCAGGTGACAATGGCTGCCCCGGCTTTCGCCTTGTTGGCGTAATGGGTGATGACGCTCTCGGCCGGGAACGGTTCGTTGCCCTGCAGGAAGTGGGGCAGAGAGTTGGACACCTCAAGACGATTCTTCAGCACATGGCCGCGAATCACCAGAGGTGAGAGCACGTGAGGATAGTTGCTCATCGGGATGTCCCTCCTTGAATATAAACCTAGATAGAGGGAGAGCCGGATTCCGCTTGCGGAATCCGGCTCTCCCGCATTTGCCTAAATGGAAATGAAGTCAGCCGATAGAATAAGGATTAGCCTTCCCAGTCGTAGCCGGTGATCTCAGCGGCCTTCTCCAGAATGGTGCGCATGCCGTCGCTCACGTTGTGAGTTTCTGCACGGTTCATTGCGTCGGCTGCCTTTGCCTCGAAGCAGGCAGCCCAGAAGGTGCTGATATCGGCGTCGCTCAGTTCAACGAACTTGTTGCCGGTTGCCTCCTCGATGGTGGCGACATCGCTGGCGATTGCGTCATCATACAGGGTAGCGGAGTAATCCTCGGTGGCATCGCAGGCAGCCTGGATGCATTCCTGCTGTGCTGCGGTCAGGCCGTCCCACCAGTCCAGGTTGACGGTGAAGAAGTTGCCGGCAGTGTAGGTACCGTCCAGGCACCAGTAGGGAGCGACCTCGTACCAGGCCATAGCCAGCATGGGAGCCAGAGCCATCTGAGTGCCGTCGATCAAGCCGCGGTCGAGAGACTCATAGGTCTCAGAAGGGGTGACTGCGGTCACCTGGAAGCCCAGGGACTCGAAGATAGCGGCATCGAAGTTGCCGAAAGCGGAAGATCCGGAAACCAGGCTGGCCAGATCGGTGAAGGAATACTTGGTGCAGAAAGCGTTGGCGCCGCCGGCGATCACGTTCAGATACTTGATGCCGTTCTGCTCAGCCTCGCCCTGAATCAGAGCGGAGGTGTCGGGATCGTCAAAAATCAGAGTGTTGAAATAGTCCAGTGCAGTCTGAGTATTGCCGGGAGCAAAGCCGGGGAAGGACAGGTAAGGCAGGGTGTCCAGATGGGGCATATGGCCCAGGGAAACCATGTCGACCACGCCGTCCATAACGGCGTCCAGCTCGCCTGCGGAGTCAAACAGAGTGCCGCCCCAGGTGATGTCAACATCAATTGCACCGCCGGACAGCTCAGCCAGCTTGTCGATGAAGTACTTCTGAATGACGCCGCCGGTCTCAGTCTCCTGATAGGTGGAGCTGAACTTGATGGTCAGGGGATCGATGTCGCTGCCGGAGGCGTCACCGGAGGCATCACCGGAAGCGTCGCCGGAGGTGTCGGCCGGGGAACCGGAAGCGGAACCATCGTCAGTAGCTGCGGGGGTGTTGTTGCTGCTTCCGCAGGCCACCAGTGCGAATGCCATGGCGAGAGCCAGCAACAGGGCAATTAGCTTTTTCATTTTCTTTTTCCTCCTTATCTTTTCCAAGCAAGACGACCTCTTCTCCACTTGTCGTCGAACTCACAGGTTAATGCGTCAACTGATGGCGCCCGTCAGGCTGGGCAGGAAGGTGACGATCTGCGGGAAGATACCGATCAGCAGCACCAGAACCAGCTCGCAGACGAAGTAGGGGAAAACGCCCTTGAAGATCTCCGAGGGATTGATGCGCAGCGCGTTTGCCGTTGCAAACACGTTCATGCCGACGGGGGGAGTCAGACCGGCGATTTCTGCCACGAAGCAGAGCGCGATGACCAGTGCATAGGGAGAATAACCCATGTTGGTCAGAATCGGGAACACCACAGGAACGGTGATGATGATGATGGACATGATGTCCATCACGCAGCCGCAGAACACATACAGCGTGATGACCAGCAGGAAAATCACAAAGCGAGGAGCGTGAACGCTGGCGATTGCTGCAGACAGGAAGTCGGCAAGGCCCGTGTCGGAGACAAACTTACTGAAGATCTGACCGCCGACAATAATGGGGAAGATACCTGCTTCCATGACAGCCGCATCCACCATGCAGGCGCCCAGCTTCTTCAGAGGCATCTTCTTGCACAGCGCATAGATGCAAACTGCGACTGCACCGACTGCGCCGCCGACAGTAGCGGTGAACCAGCCGGCAAAGGTGCCGCCGATAATCAGGCCAAACAGGCACAGAATCGGAATCAGCAGGCGGAGGGACTTCAGCTTCTCGGAAACCGGAATCTTAGGGCCGCCGCCGGCAGGAATGGCACCGGGGCGAACCAGACCGATGACGCGCACGGTAATGCACAGCGCAATAGCGGTGATGATGCCGGGAACAATGCCGCCCATCAGAGCAGTGCCCACGCTCATGGTGGCGGGAGCCACCAGGCAGAACATGATGATGCCCATGGAGGGAGGAATCAGCGTGGACAGCGCGCCGGAAGCGGCGATGCAGCCCAGGGAATACTTGCGATTGTAGCCCGCCTTCTCCAGTTCCGGCATTGCCAGGCGGCCAAAGACGATGTTGCCGGCTACGGAAGAACCGGAGCAGGCGCCGAACAGAGCATTTGCACCAACGACCGTGAACAGCAAGCCGCCCTTCACCCGGCCGAGGAACGCATGCACAGACTTGAACGCGCCCTCCGCAATGCCGGTTTCACCGGCCAGAGCGCCCACAAGCATGAACATCGGCAGCACAGCGTAGTTATAGTTTGCGCCCAGATCAAACGGATATGTCGTGAAGATATTCAGCGCCATTTTCATGTCGCCGCCGTAAAGGACGACAAAGCCGAGGAAGGCGCAGGACAGCATGGACACGAAGATCGGAATTCCTGCAAAAACCATCACCATCATGATGGCGAAGATAATCAAACCAACCAGCCAAGGTTCCATTACGTCTCGCCTCCTTCCGAATTTTCCGCTCCGCCGGCGCCATCAGCGTGAGCGGGCGGTTCGTAGCCGGTAACCTCCCGGACAATCGCCCATACGGAGGACAGTGCCAGCAGGATGAAGCCAACAGACATGATCAGCGCGAAGGGCCACAGCGGGAAACCCACACCGGACACGGAACTCATCCTGTGACGGGAGATAAACTTGCCCATCTGGATAAAGCCGCGATAGCTGATCAGAGAGCTAATTGCGATGCAGCAGAGGTGGCCGATGATTACAAAAATCTTCTGCACAATCTTAGGCAGCTTCACGCAAAGCAGGTCAATGCGGGTGTGACCGCCATCCAATGTCACAAACGCCGCTGCCAGAAACACCACAGGGATGTGGAGATACTGGATAATTTCTGTTGAGGCAGGGATGCCTGTAACCGGCAAGCCAAGCTTGCGCAGCTTTTCGCCCAGCACATTGAAGAATGCCACCAGCATAATGCCCAGCAGACATACTGCAGAAACATAAGCGAAGTACTTCAGCACCCGAACGAATGTCCTGTCGATTTTGGCGAAAACAGTTTTTGTCGGTTCGCTCAACTTACTCAACTCCTTTTCTTTTTCTATTCCCCTCTCCTGAGCTGCCGTCGAAAGTTATGCGCCAATTTACACAATCGCGAGTCAGCTCAAGGAACAAATTTATTATATTGTGAACAAATGATGAATGCAAACGCAAAAAAATTATTGTCTTATAACAAAAACGCATGAGGCGCTTGTCATTTTCCCCGTCAAATTGTATAATATAGATGTTTCAAAACAAACTGCCGCAGCGACTGCGCAAAGGACGTGATTTCCCGTGACGATCGCCCAACTGAAAACGTTTATGATTGTTGCCCAAAGCCACAGCTTTACCGTTGCATCCAAGCAGCAATATATTTCTCAGCCCGCTGTCAGCCGACAAATGTCTGCCCTGGAGGATGAACTGGGCGCCGAGCTGTTTGATCGCTCTCACAACACAATTAAGCTGACCCCATCCGGTCAGCATCTGTATCGCCACCTGTCCCCCATTCTGGATCACCTGAACGCACTGCTCAATCAGGTGCACGAGATCGGCACCGGTCAGAGCGGCTCCCTGACCTTCGGTCTGCTGCTGGATCAGTCCATGGACAGCCGCATCAGCCGGGCGCTTCAGTGGTTCCGGCAAAGCCATAACGTAAATATCAACCTGCTGCGCATGAACCTTATGGACCTGCTTGCTGCGCTGAAAAACGGCGTAATCGACATCGCCATCAGCATCGAGTCTGCGCCCAACATGTTTGACGGCTGCCAGAGGTACATTTACGCCCGGGAGGCCATGTGTTTTGCCGCCAGGAAGGACCTGATGCAGCGCGTCTCTGACCATGTGGATGACGAAACGATTTTTCGCGTGGGAGAACAGGTGCCTATTCTGTTCCCAAAGCTGGAATCTTTCCCCCGGGACGGCAAAGAAGTGCTGGAGGACAACCTGCACAACCTGTCTCTGAACAGTTTTGTGCAGGCATATGATCTTGATTCCATCGCCCCTATGGTTTCCGCCGGTCTGGCGGCAACTGCCGTGAATGAAAGCCATTCTCTCGCGGTAGACCAGTCCATTGCCCTGCTGCCCTATAAGGACCTGCCCCTTATCGATAAAGGCATTTTCTGGATGAATGACACCAGCAATCCCCTTGTAGAGCAGTTTTGCGCCTGTGTACGTGATGTGGATAAAGGGCCTCAGCCCCTGCCGCCGGAGTACTGAGATGCACGGGACACAAGCCCAGTAAAAAACCGCCGCCCCGATTTTCAGTCGGGGCGGCGGTTTCGTCATGCAGGGTTTTCAGTAAAAATGTTGCCAATAAGATCAGATATGCGGGAATCAGAAGAAAACGGCGGCCTCCCGGTCCGCAAAATGGGAACATGTCAGCCGCACAGCCGCAATGGAGAGAGGGAAAATCAGAAAAGCGCTGCCGCAGCGGCGGAAGAAAAGTGCTAATCAGGATTTGGATAACCGTTTACACAAAATACTTGACACAATCTTTTTATCGGGTGTATCTTAATTTGTTAAAGAAGAAGCTCGAAAAATTTTAACGGAAGGGGCACGATATTATGCCATACACCTTTCAAATGTACCTTGACCTCCTGCTCAAGCAGCTGACAGGGGGGAGCAGCGAGCCGGTTGTTCTGACCGACGAGCAGGTTCGTCAGGCAGTCGAGAAAGTAAAACGTCAGATCAAGGAGCTGGGCCCGAATCCTCAGGATCTCGACGGCTCGTTTAACAGCTTCTGCGAAAATCACGCAAACACCAAAGTCTTCCGCGGTCTGAGGCCCGCAAGCGACACATTCGGTCAGACCGGCATGAGCCGCTATGAATACTCCGAGCGCTGCCGCAATGAGGTCATGAAGAACGTCGAGCACCACGCGAGACAGACTCTCGAGTGGCGCAGCGCCGTCAAGCGTCTCGGCATCACAAACGAGGACGGCACAATCAAAGCCGTCAACACGGGGCGCTGGCTCGGTCAGCTTATCAAGGTTGACGGCACGGAGGAAAGCCTCAGATACAACGAGACCATCGTGGCTCTTGCCGCTCTGGGCAATGGTGTCATCACAAAGGACGAATATCTGGCTCTCCGCACGGAGTACCACACCACCTACGGCAAAAAATCCCCCGAGGATGCTGCCAAGACGGCGCAGAGCGAATACGACAACCGCGCGGAATTCCTCCTTTCCGAGGTGGAAAAAGCAGTTGAGTCTGACCATGAAAGACTCAACCACTATAAGGACGCGGCAATCGCGATTCAGAGCGGAGACTTCTCCAAATTCGAGGGCAGCATGGAGCGCGCCTTTGAGACCTTCTTCGGCAACACCGAGTTGCTCGCCATGTCCGGAGTCACCATGTTCGAGGACCTGCAGGGAAAGTTCGGACTGAAGCGCACGCCCGAGGAGCAGAGGGAGATAACACTCCGCTGGCAGGAGTACACGACACCCGCCAACGGCTTTGCGGAGGCCGCCGAGCAGGTTGCAAACCCCTATTTTGCCGTTTTCGACCCGTATAAATATTACCGCGCAATCTCCACGACCAAATCATATCTGCCCACAGAAAAGGTAAGTCAGCGCGACGAGCTCGCCTTCTTCTTCATGCGTGACGGAGTCGCCTATCTCAACACGGCGAACAGAGCCCTCAACAACACCCTTCGTCAGTACGGGCTCGATTACGGAGACGAAATCTTTGCCGACAGAACGGGCGATTTCAACGTCTATATGAAGGACGACCGTGCCGTCATACTCAAAATCGGGCCGATGTCCGAGGACGCGCTCGCGACCTGCGATGAATCCGTGCCCGAGCAGATGGTGACCGAAGGCACCCAGGCGACGGTGGACGCACTGCTCGCACGCTGCGGCGGGTGGAGCAAGAAGTTCCGTACCTCCAAGCGCTTCGAGAATATGCGCACCTCCCTCGAGGCGCTGGAGCATCTCGGATTTGAGGACAACAATGACATCGCGGCGAAAATCAAGGCCGCCGGAGCCGGTCTCGAGGAGCTTCGCGCGGACGCTCAGGCGTATATCGAGGGCAAGCGCGCCGAGCGCCCCGACGAAAACTGGAACGGCAGTTACGAGACCGCACGTGTCAATTTCGCACTGGACGTGCTGGAGTTTACCGAGACAAAGCTGCGCCAGATAAGCTATTATTCCATGTTCGCGCAGACAAGAAATATGCGGGCAAAGGTCGAGCTTGAGGCAGAAGAGAATCCCGCGTGGAGAAATGACCCGCGCTACGCCGGCATGACCCCGATGGAGCACAAGCTCGCGCTGGAGCGCGAGGACCGTGCCGCGGCGGCGGAGAAAGAGCGCCTTCGTCAGGAGGCGGCACGGCAGGAGGAGCGCAGGGCTGAGCAGGCGTTCCGTCTGGCGGACGGAGACCGGAGCCTCACGGCTTACGACAGACTCTTTGACGGTCTCGGGGACGACGCGGGAAACGCTGCGGACGCGCTCACCGCGGCTGAACGCTTCGCCGAGGGATATAAGAACTCCTATAACTCCCACGTGCACGAACTGGAAAACGAGAGGATTTACGCCGGCGAGGATAACCTCTGGACAAAAGAGATGCACGGCATCGACATGACCATGTTCGACGAGGCGAAATATCTCATCGCGGGCTATGTTATCGCCGAAATGCTGAACGCCGAGCAGGCGGCGCTTGAAAAGCACCAGAGAGACGGCGCCGAGGGCGAGGTAAAAACGCCCATCCGTCAGCTTGTGAACGCGGGGAAGACCATGGAGCTTGCGGACCTGATTATCAAATCCGCCCACTTCAAGCAGAGATTCAGCGAGCGGCTTTCAAATCCCGAGGACGTCAAAAAGCTGATTGAGGAAAGAGATGTGCGCGACAGGGCCACACGCCGTGACTGCTACCGCGCAGGAAAAGACTTCCTCGACAACATCGACCTTGCAAGGCAGCACCGTGCCGGGCAGGCTCAGCAGAATCAGGGCGAAAAGGCGCCCGAGGCCAACGAAGTGCCTCAGGCTCCCGCCGGGGACGTGAAGAATGGGCCGAAGAAGGAAGCGGCGCCCGCGCAGAACGTGATTAACGAGGACGAGCCCGAGAACAATAACCGCATCAACTTCGTCAATGAGCCCGAAAACCCCAACCGGATCAATATCATCGATGATGAGGAAGAGGAAATCAATCCCCGAAACAAGGAAGAGAAACCCGCCGAGGAGAAAAAAGCCGTCGACCGTGAGGCACAGTTCAAAACGGAGCTTGCCGGTTACCTTGTAAAGGTGCGCGATGTCCCCGTGGGCACAGCTCCCGCGCTTGTCGAGGTGGACAGGCGTATCGCGGACCACATGCGTACATACAGACGCATGAGCGGGATGCAGTTCCATCCGGCATTGCAGAAAGCATCCGTCGATATGGCGAAGACGGCGCTGGCGGGAGCCACGCTTAAGTATATGATAAACAGGGAGGCTCCTGCGGTGGTGCTCGCAAACACCGTCGAGAGAGGCCGCGCCTTCGACCTTATCATGCTTATCCAGAACTCCCCCGCGTTTGAGAAGAATTTCAAAGACATCACTCCGGAACGGGTAAACGCCATGCTGGAGGATGAGGAGCTTTTCTGCAGACCGGTCGGCGACGCGCTGCTCAACATTGCCAGGGAAACGCTTGAGAACGAAAGCCTGCGGGTGAATCTGCAGAGAGGCAAGGAGCGCCGACAGGAGCTTGAGGGCGGCTCGAAATTCACCCCCGAGGAACGGGAGGAAATGTCCAAATTAGCCACGAATTTTGAGCGGATTACCGAACTTGCCAATTACTACGACAAGTGCAACTGGGTGGATGAGTATGACAAAGGACTTCCGTACGGTGAATCTCCCTCGAAGCAGTATCTCACAGGGGAAATAGACCGTGAGAAAGGAAAGTATGAGACCTTCATGAGCATTGGTTCGCGCATGCTCGGAAGACAAAACCTTAAAAGGGCGCTTTCCGAGGCCATTCTGGTGCATATGATTGACAATGATCCGACGGGAATGGTGCTTGAAAACGCCGTCCAGAAGGATCAGCTTCTCCAGCTGATGGATATAGTCACCGAATCCTCCGTGTTCAAGAAACAGTATGAGGAACTGGACAACAACAATATCGAAAAGATGAACGAGCTTTTCGAGGATGGCGATCTCTTTGTCCGCCCTGTCGGCGATAAGCTTATTTCCATGATGAAGCCGGCACTGGAGTATGCGGGCACCAAGCTTGCGGAGGTGAAGAAGAGCGAGCTTCTCGGCAAGCTGAAACGCGACATCGCCGAGACCCTTGAAAAATCCGGCAAGGCCCATGACAGCGGAAATCACGCCGAGGCGGAGAAATACGGCGTGGATGCCCTCGCGCTTCAGTCGACGTATATCCTGCTCACCTCCATGAATGAGAAGGGGAAGCTTCCCAGATGCACCGTCACCACCATGGCGCACAGGGTGCGCGATTCCAAGCAGTTTAAGGAAGCGGTTTCCAAATTCAATCTCAAAGAGCCGGGCGAGCTGAACAAGGCGATTTCTCAGCGCGTCAGCTCCGGCATCGTGAAATCCATCGTCGAGGAGCAGAAGCAGATGGAAAAGGCCGAGTCCGACCGTGTGACAGGCAAATGGAGAGTCACAACGGGAGAGGCCGAAAAACAGCAGAAGCAGCAGAAGCAGGGCCAGAATATGGCGAAATAATCGGATGCCGGCACAAGCACCGGGACGCTGCAGAAGCACGCAAAGCATTTTGAGGCGCAGAATACCACGCTCAGGCAGGCGAGCATTGGCCGCGCGGGGCCATGGCGGAGAAGAGCGGGGAATCGGAATCTGCAGGAGGTAATCTCATGAAAGTAATCGACCTGACCCACACCATAAATGCCGAAATGCCGGTCTATCCCGGAACGGAACCCCCGGTTTTTGAACCGGCCAACACATACGAAAAGGACGGATTCAAGGAAACCAGGATCTCCATGTATACGCACACCGGCACACATATGGATCCGCCCGCGCATCTGTATCCGGGGAGAACCACCCTGGATCAGTTTCCGCCGGAGCAGTTCATCGGGCAGGCGCTGGTTATCGATTGCCGCTCTCTGCACGAGGGTGAGCCCATTACAATGGATTTCCTCGTACGCTATGGCGAAAAAGTTGATAAAGCTGATTTCCTGCTGTTTTATCTTGGATGGGACAAACGGTGGGGTACAGATTCTTACTTCGGCGACTATCCCTGTATTGACGAGGCTGTTTTGGAACATATCCTGAAGGGCAGCTATAAGGGGATCGGTTTTGATGTGATCGGACTTGATCCCATCGCGGACGAGCACCTGACACGGCACAGGGCGTTATTCGCCGATAAGGAAATCGTCAACATCGAGAACCTCTGCAATCTCGGACAATGCGGATCGGATCTTTTCTGGTTCAGTTGTTTCCCCCTGAAAATCGACGATTGTGACGGTTCCCCCATCCGCGCCGTCGCATGGTTTGAGTGACGGAATTCCTGCGATATACTTAAGGCAGCACCGCATTGTGCGGTGCTGCCCTGAAAATACTGCCTGACGGGCACAGCACCTGCTGCGCCTGTCAGGCAGTTTTTTGTCAAAGGGGAAAGATCGTTAAAAATGCAACAGACTGGCCGGGCTGATGCAAAAAGTACCGTATTGTAAACCGAACATCCTGCGCGGTTGAGCCTGCGGTATTTTGCCGAAGGGACCAGATTGTTAAAAACGCAACAGACAAGTCAGGCTGATGCAAAAAATTGCCGTATCGCAAATCGGGCATCCTACGCGATTGAATCAAGTGTGAAAAGACCTCAGAATAAATCGCCGGGATGCCGGAACGAAAAAAGCCGTCAAGAATTCGCAAAATAGGTACAAGTGGATTCTGAAAGTGTGCAATTATCGGCACAAAAAGCCGAAAAGAGATACAATAATCTGCGATTTAAAAACAGCGTCCTGCAAAGAGCCCGGTATTCCTGAAAGTTATATCTATATAACGTAATTCTACGAAAATTACAAGAATGTTAAACAATTAACAGGCTAATTTTGTACATTATGCTTGACAGCCGCGTTTTCTTCGCTATAATAAAAAATGCAAGAAGCAAACAGCACTCATGCAAAACGTAAACCGGGAGGAATCTATAATGCATAACGTTAAGCTTCAGGACAAATACGGCTTGTTTATCAACGGGCAGTGGAAGGACGCTGAGGACGGCGCAACGTTCCAGACAAAGTGTCCGGCTACGGGCGAAATTCTGGCGACATGTGCTCAGGCAACTAAGGCTGATGTGGATCTGGCTGTAGATTCTGCCTGGAAAGCTTTCGAAAGCTGGAAACACGTCACAGTTAATGAGCGCGCCGCGATTTTGAATAAAATTGCAGATATCATTGATGCCAATGCAGAGCATCTGGCCATGGTTGAGTCTTTGGACAACGGCAAGCCGATTCGTGAGACCATGGCAATTGACGTGCCGTACTCTTCTGCTCATTTCCGCTATTTTGCCGGCTGCATAATGGCTGAAGAGGGAAGCGCAAGTATGCTGGGCGACAATACGCTTTCGCTGGTTCTCCGCGAGCCGATCGGTGTTGTCGGTCAGATAGTTCCCTGGAACTTCCCGTTCCTTATGGCGGCGTGGAAGCTTGCCCCCGTTCTGGCGTCGGGCTGCTGCACTGTTTTCAAGCCTTCCAGCGATACGCCGCTGAGCGTGCTGGAATTCGCGCGGCTGATACAGGATGTGATTCCCGCAGGCGTATTCAATGTAATTACAGGTTCCGGTTCAAAAGCAGGTCAGTATATTCTGGACCACAAGGGATTCCGCAAGCTTGCCTTTACAGGCTCCACGGAAGTCGGCGGCAGCGTGGCCCGCGCCGCAGCAGAGCGCCTTATTCCGTCCACGCTGGAGCTCGGCGGCAAGAGCGCCAATATCTACTTTGACGACTGTAAATGGGATATGGCAATTGACGGACTGCAGCTGGGCATCCTTTTCAATCAGGGGCAGGTTTGCTGCGCAGGGTCCAGAGTATTTGTCCAGGAAGGAATCTACGATAAATTTGTGGAAGCTGCCGTTAAGGCGTTCAACAATGTAAAAGTCGGTATGCCCTGGGATCCTGAGACCCAAATGGGTTCGCAGATAAACGAAAATCAGGTTAAGAAGATTCTTAACTATATCGAAATCGGCAAGCAGGAGGGCGCTAAGGTTGCCTGCGGAGGCGAGCGGGCCACCGACGGCGACCTGGCAAAAGGATGCTTCATGAAGCCTACACTGCTGGTAGACGTAACCAACGACATGCGTGTAGCTCAGGAAGAAATCTTCGGGCCTGTCGCGTGCGTTATCAAGTTCAAGGACGAAGACGAAGTGATCCGCATGGCAAACGACAGCGCCTACGGTCTGGGCGGAGCCGTCTGGACCCGTGACATTAACAGAGCCATTCGCGTATCCCGCGGAATCGAGACCGGACGTATGTGGGTCAATACCTATAATGCAATTCCGGAAGGTGCACCCTTTGGCGGATATAAGGCATCCGGTATCGGCCGTGAGACTCACAAGGTGATTCTGGACCACTACACTCAGATGAAGAACATTATGATTAATCTTTCTGAAGCTCCTTCCGGCTTCTACCCCGAGAAGTAATCAAAAGGTGACTTAAGAAAGCACTGACTAAGGCAGCACCGCATAATATGGTCATAGGGTGACGAAAAGGCAAAAGAAAACATCAGACCTTCAAAGCAATCGGGTGTTTTCCAGGGTTTGCTTGCAAATCGCTCTTGCCGAATTATGCGGTGCTGCCTTAACTTTCCGGGTTTTCTTTTACAAAGAAAGACTTGCAATTCCGATCTCTTTGGCAAATGTCACAAATTCCGGGGTCAAACTTTGTGGAGTGCGGAATGGGGTGCGGCGCGGGATGACACTTGACATTTGTCAGCAATCTGCTAAACTAAGCATAGAAGTTAGCCAGCAAACTTTGTTTGCGGCGCTGATGCATCAAAAAAATTTCTTTGAAAGGAAGTTTTATTATGGCTCAGTACAAGATCCAGCGCGCGAAGGGCGTGGAAGGCTCCACCGTCTACTCCTACACCGCTCCCGGCCACAACGAGTGCGTCCCCACCCGTCTGCACGACCCCGCTGACGTTGACGGCGGCAAGATGATCCAGGGTATCACCTACTTCATCCCCGGCGGCGGCTGCGACTACGGCGCCAATCCTCTGGAGTCCATTTACTACATTCTCGAGGGTGAGATGACCCTGAAGACCGAGGACGGCGAGACCGTTCTGCACGCGGGTGATTCTTTCCACTGCTGCGGCGGCTGCCCGAAGTCCGTCACCAACACCGGCACCACCGTGTGCAAGATGCAGGTCACTCTGCTGCCTCCCCAGGGCTAATTAATTATTAACCCGCAAAGCGGCACCTTTGTCAGGCTCTCAGCTTGACAAAGAGGGACAAATTTTTGATCCCACAGGCCGGGAGACCGGCTGTGAGCTGTACCAAAATAACAGTAAAGGAGAAATTATTATGCCTAAAGTTTATAATGGCGATCTGACCAAGATGTTTGACATCTCCGGCAAGAAGGCTATGATTTTCGGCGGCGCCGGCGGTTTCGGCGAGGCCATTGCTGCTGGCTATGCTGCCAACGGCTGCTCTGTGTGCATCTCTTCCCGCAGCGAGGAGAAGCTGAAGGCTGCTGCCGCTAAGATTGAGGCCGCTGCCGCTCCCGGCGTGAAGGTCATGTATCTGGCCGGCGACGCTGGCGACGAGGAGTTCGTGAAGAAGTGCGTTGAGGTCGTCACCGGTCCCGAGGGCCTGGGCGGCTGCGACATTCTGGTGAACGCTCAGGGCATCAACAAGAAGATGTGGTCCCATGAGATCGACACCGAGTTCTTCGAGAAGATGCTGCACACCAACATCACCTCCCTGATGCTGACCTGCAAGTACTTCGGCAACTGGATGAAGAACAACAACCTGGACGGCGACGAGAAGGTCGAGGTCGTGGCTGGTCAGCCCAACACCAACAAGGGCTACGGCAAGATCATCAACTTCGGTTCCGTCCGCGGCATCCGCGCTGTTGCTAACGGCGGCGGCGGCAACGTCCCCTACAACACCACCAAGGGCGCTGTTGAGATGCTGACCAAGGCTTTCGCTGCTGACCTGCGTCCTAACGTTCAGGTCAACGCCATTGGCCCCACCATCACCTACACCCCGATGATGGTTGGCATCCTGCCTCCCGACGAGAATGTCCGCAACAACATCGCCGCTTCTCTGCCCGCCATGCGTATCGGCTACGAGATCGACGTTGTCGGCCCGGCCATCTTCCTTGGCTCCGCCGCTTCCGACATGGTCACCGCTACCACCATCTACCCCGATGGCGGCCTGGTTGCTACGTCGTAATTTTCCGGACAACTTATCCGAATATCAGACCCGCCCTCCGCTTCGCGCGGAGGGCGGGTCTTTCATTTCAAGCATTTTTGATTTCGGGGCATATTTTAAAAAACGTCCGGGCGCAATTACGCCCGGACGTTTTCTTTGTTTTTGAAAATCAATAAGGCAGGTACTCGAATTCCAGCGTCTCCACCTTGCGGACCATGTCCGGGCCGAACAGGCCCTTGCCGTCCAGCACCATTTCTCCCATCTGGTTGTCGGTGGGGTCGTGCCGCCACTCGGGGTCCGGCGGGGTGAGGGGGGCGAAGAACGCCCGGTTGGCCACCATGCGGTTGGGGTCCAGGTTACCGAAGTAGTGGGCACGGCGGCGGTTGTCGCCGTGGCGGCGGGCACCGGAGCCGAAGGAGGGGTCTGCCCACAGCCAGCCGTGGGGCGCGATGTAGAACATGGCCCAGTCGTGGCACCCGGCTTCGCCCGGCTTGACGGACAGACCGCTCTGCCACTTGGCAGGGATGCCCGCGATGCGGCACAGGGTGATGAACAGGATGGCCATCACGCCGCAGTCACCCCGGAGCTCCCGGGCGCAGGTATCGGCGATGGAGTCAAGCTGGAAGTAGTCAGGCTGATAGCGGTAATCCACCTGCCCGGTGACGTAATCATAAATGGCCACGGCCTTTTCCAGCGGGCCCTCGAAGCCCTTGGTGATCCGGGCGCACAAATCCCGCAGGTAGGGGGTAAACATGATGTGGGGTGCCTCTTCATTCAGGAAGAAGGAGGGCTGCACCTTGTCGGGGATGATGCGGTGGACGTTGACGAAGGGCGCGCGGATGAGGTAGCGGTAGGTGACGGAGAAGTGGTCCCGCTCCCGGCTGTCCCAGTAAATGGTGCGCTGGGGGGCGTCCTCCGGGGCAATCTGTGCGCCCTCGGTGTAGTCCAGCAGCTCGATCTCGCTCTGCTGAGGGCAGGCGGCGGGAATGGGCAGCCACGCCTGCACACGGCGGCCGTCGGCGGCCTCCTTGGGCTGAATCTCCGCCTTGATGGTGATCCGGGCGGCAAGGCCTCCCTCCGCCTCCATCCGGGCGAGCATCTGATCCCGGTCGGTGGTGTCCTCCGCCTCGGGCTTCAGGCCGGGGGCGTCCTCCGGGTACATCCGGGAGGAGTCAATAAAGTCGTCATGGACATACAGACGGCCGTTGATGATGCGCCAGTCAATGCGGCCCGCATCCAGCAGGTGCTGGAACTGGGCGTCGGTCATGTCGGGCCACTCCTGCCGCATCATGGCCTTGGCCTCATCCTGAGAATAGGGATAGTTCTGGGGCAGACGCTCCAGCCGGATACGCTCGCAGCGCAGGCGGGCAGCCAGTTCGGGCTGCTGGGCCTTGCCGAGGGCGATGTCGATGAGCCGGATGGCTCCCTTCAGGTCTCCGGCGGCCTTGCGGCGGGCGATGTCAGGGGGAAGATCGTAGTGAAGAAAAGCAAAATCCTGATTTCTGGACATAATATCGGGCCTCCTTGGTATGTGCTTGTTGCTGCACGATTATGATTATTATAACACGGTCGGTCGGAAAATGCTACGGGGCAGGGATACTTTTATGCGATGGATCAATAAAGAATTGGCGGCAGTACGGCCCGGATGCGGGCGGATAACAGCGCAATTCCGGTGCGGCTCCGCCGGACGGACGTGACCGCGCGGCCTTAAGCCATTGCGGTATCATGAACCCCGGCGCATCCGGGGCTGTTCTGCTTTGGCTATGTTACGGCTTGCATTGGCCGCAGGGGGTGTAGCCCTGGGCGATGAGGTTCTCCCGGGTGCCGGAGTAGTCCTGCCGGTTGCTCTCGCTGATGGAGTCGGCGCAGGCCGCGACGGGCTGGTGGAACTTCTTTGAATTGGTGTTGAGCACATAGCTGACGATCTCGCCGTTGGTCTCGCTGTCCGCCAGATGGCTGTCCCCATCGGCGTAGCTGATGACCACGCCAGGCTGGACGTTGTAGACGTACACGTTGAAGCACACGCCCTCGCCGCCGTCCTCTACGGACAGGGCCTCCATCTGAACGCCCCGGGCAACCAGCTCGTCCTCGCAGAAAATGGGCGTCACCCGGTAGAGCACGTGGTATTCCGTCTCCTTGACATAGTCGGCCACCAGATTTTCAAAGGGCAGCATCCCCACCACATTCATATAGCGGGTGCCGGTGATGAGGTTCTGTTCGTTGGCGTTTTCCGCCGTCAGCTGGTAGCCGATGAGGTGGCAGCGATTGTAGAGGTATTTGCCGTCCACGCAGTCGTACTTTGTGGTTTTCCAGCCGGAGGGCTTCACCTGCCCGATACTCCCTCGCTTTTCGGTGGGCATGGTCTCAAGGCACACGTTGGCGTAGGCCGTGCCGCAGCGGCCCAGCTCGTCCAGCGGGCTGTAATTTTCAAAGGCGGTGGTGCTGCTCTTGTCCGCCTCCGGGAAGTCGGGGACGTTGTCGTTGAGCACCACGTAGGCCTCGCCGCTGTACTCCGGGATGTCATCAAGGGAGAAGGTAAAGCTCCCGGCGGACTGTTCCTGACTGGCCGTGGGGGTCTCGGCGGGAACTTCCATGGCGCCGCAGCCGGACAGCGCAAGCAGCAAGGCGGCCAGCAGAGCCAGACGAACGAAAATTTTCTGCTTCATCGGGTGTAAACTTCCTTTGTGATTTTTTCGTGAGAGTGGCCGGGAAATTCTTCCGTCCCGGCCAGTGTCCAGCCTTCCGGCGGCAGGGTGACGGCCAGATCGAACGGGTACGTCCGGTTCCAGCGGTACACGATGAACCTGTCCGCCCGGGCGAGGGCCGCCGCCGGGTCGGAAAGCTCCACGAAGCATGTGTCCGCCCCTCCGGCCTTTTCGAGAAAGTCCTCGTCCGCCGAAATATGTTCCGCCTGCTCCGGCCCGAACTGGCGGGCGGAGTACGGGCTCATCCACAGCCGCCCTCCGGCGGCGTCGGCCAGAATGTGCTCCCGGACGATCCGGTCCTGACTCTGGCGGCGGCGGTTGAAGGCCATGCCGCCCCGGTCGTCCGCGCAGATGATGAGGGTCATGAGACGATTCCCCTTTCCGCCGCGGTCAGCGGCGCGTTTATTTCTGCGGCCGGAAGCCGCACAGGTCCTTTACCACCTCTCCGGCGCAGATCAGCCCGGCCACCGGCGGCACAAAGGCGTTGCTCCCCGGCACCTGCCGACGTCGGGTGGTGTCCGGCGGGCACTCGCAGCTGATCTCATCGGTCTCCCCGGGCGTCATGGCGGGCTCCTGAGAGTACACCACCTTCAGCTTCGGGATGCCCCGTTTTTTCAGCTCCTTGCGCATGATCCGGGCCAGCGGGCACATGGACGTCTTGTAGATGTCAGCCACCTGAAAGGCGGTGGGGTCCATCTTGTTCCCCGCCCCCATGCAGCTGATGATGGGCGTCCCGGCGCGGTGGGCCTGCTCCACCAGCGCCAGCTTTCCGGTGACGGTATCGATGGCATCGACGACGTAGTCGTATTGGGTAAAGTCGAACTGCTCCGCCGTCTGGGGGCCGTAGAAGGTCTTGCAGACGTTCACCGCCGCATCGGGGTTGATGTCCAGCACCCGGTCCCGGGCTACGTCCACCTTATATTTGCCGATGGTGCTGCGGGTGGCGATAATCTGCCGGTTGAGATTGGTCAGGCACACCCGGTCGTCGTCGATGAGATCCAGCGTGCCGATCCCGCTGCGGGCCAGCGCCTCCACGGCGTAGCCGCCCACGCCGCCGATGCCGAACACGGCCACCCGGGCGGCGCGGAGCCGGTCCATGGCCTCCCGGCCCAGCAAAAGCTCCGTGCGGGAAAACTGATCTAACATAAGTCAAGCCTCGCTTCTGACAGGCAGCAGATCGGCGGCTGCCCGCCGCCGAATTGCATACAAGTATAGTATGTAAATGATGATAGCATGACCTGGCTCCGGTGTCAATGCCGCATGGCCGGGACGGTTGCACCGGCATGACGGAGCCTGATTCGAAAAAATATCCCCCGGCGGCGGAAAATTCACAAAGGGGCGGTTGCGGCAGGGAAAACCGCGTGCTATACTAAACGTGATCGAACGCTTGACGGCTCGGAAGGAGGCGGTTTCATGCAGGTGCTGGTAGTGGAGGACGAGGTGCGGCTGGCGGAGACGCTGGCTCAGCTGCTGCGGGAGCAGAAATATGTGGTGGACGTGGTTCACGACGGGAAGGACGGCCTTGCCTACGCCGAGAGCGGGCAGTACGATGTCATCGTGCTGGACGTGATGCTGCCCGGCATGGACGGCTATCAGGTGGCCCGGACCCTGCGGCGCAAGCGGTATGCCACCCCTATCCTCATGCTCACGGCCCGGAGCGGCATATCTGACAAAGTGACCGGGCTGGACTGCGGCGCCGACGACTACATGACCAAGCCCTTCGCACCGGAGGAATTGCTGGCCCGGGTGCGGGCGCTGACCCGCCGTCAGGGCGAGGTGGTGCTGGAGGAGCTGACCTTTGAGGATCTCCGGCTGGAGCTCACCACCCACACCCTCAAGTGCGGAGAGAAGTCCGTCCGCCTGTCCCCCAAGGAGTTCGAGGTACTCCGCCTGCTCATGGCGAACCGGGGCGGCATGGTGCCCAAGGAGACCCTCATCGACAAGGTATGGGGCATGGAGTCCGACGCGGAGGACAACAATGCGGAGGCGTACATCTCCTTCCTGCGGAAAAAACTGCTCTATCTCGGATCCAGGACATCCATCGCCACGCTGCGGAAGGTAGGATATCGGCTGGAAAAAACAGAAACATAAAAGACTGCCTGAAAAAATCCGTATCCGGCGCATTCGCGCCGGATACGGATTTTTTGCATTTTATCGCGAAACGGGAAGCTCAGCCCCGCTGATCCAGCGAGACGTAGTCCTGCTTGGGGCAGATGGCCTTGTAGGCCGGGCGGATGATCCTGCCATAGGGGTTGTAGACCTCCTCCACCCGATGGGCGCACCAGCCCACGATGCGGGCGATGGCAAACAGGGGAGTATACAGCTCCGGCGGGATGTTCATCATCTTATAGACAAGGCCGGAGTACATGTCCACGTTGGCACACATGACCTTTTCGTCGCCGGTGATCCGCCGGAAGATGCCCGGGGTCAGGCGCTCCACCGACTCGAAAAGTTCGAACTCGTCCAGCATTCCCTTTTTCTCCGCCACCTTCCGGGCAAACTTCTTGAGCAGCACCGCACGGGGGTCGGACAGAGTATAGATGGCGTGGCCCATACCGTAGATGAGACCGGAACCGTCCCCGGCCTCACCCCGGAGGATCTTTTCCAGATACGCGGACAGCTCGTCATCATCCTTCCAGTCGGCGACGTCCTTCTCGATGTGGCTGAACATCTCCATGACCTTCATGTTGGCGCCGCCGTGGCGGGGGCCCTTCAGGGAACCGACCGCCGCCGCGATGGCGGAGTAAATGTCGGTGCCGGAGGAGGACAGCACCCGGCATGCGAAGGCGGAGTTGTTGCCGCCGCCGTGCTCCATGTGGAGCACCAGACACAGATCCAGCAGATGTGCCTCGTCCGAAGTGAACTGATTGTCGTGCCGGACGGAATAGAGGAAGTTCTCCGCCACGCTCAGCCCCTCCTGAGGCCGGTGGAGGTAGAGGGAGTCGTTGTCAAAGTAGTGACGCTTGGTGGCGAAGGCGTGGGCCACGATGACGGGGTACCGGGCGATAAGCTGGACGGCCTTGAGCATTTCGGACTCCAGCGCCCGGTTCTCGGAGTCGGTGTCGTAGGAGTAGAGAGCCAGCGTGGCGCGGGCCAGCTTGTTCATCACGTCCCGGCTGGGAGCCTTGAGAATCATGTCCTCGGTAAAGTTGGGGGGCAGGTTTCGGAAGTGGGACAGGATGCTCCGGAACTCGTCCAGCTGATCACGGGTGGGCAGGGAGCCGAACAGCAGCAGATAGGCCGTCTCCTCGTAGCCGAAGCGGTCCTCGCTGACAAAGCCGTGGATGAGGTCCTTGATGTCAATGCCCCGGTAGATGAGCTGACCCTCCATGGGCAGCTTCTCGCCGTCCTGCATATAGTAGCCGCGGACGTTGCCGATCTGGGTGATGCCGGCCATGACGCCGGTGCCGTCGGAGTTGCGCAGGCCGCGCTTGACGCCGTAGCGCTCATAAAGGGATGGGTCGATGCTGTCATATTTCGCGTACTGCTGGCATATCCCTTTGATATAGGACAAGGCGTGCTCGTCGCTGGGGGACATATAGGTGTTCTGTGTCATGTCGCCTGCCTCCTTGCAAATGATGATTTTTTGTAAACAGTATTTTAACGCATTAAATGAGAAACGTCAATGCATACCGCATGAAAAATGACGCAAAAAAGCCCGCGATTCCGTGGCATGCTCCGTGAAAAATGCAAGAAGATGAATCACCTGTTGCAAAATCACGAGGTGCGGACAAGCATCCGCCTGCCCGGGACGGCGGGGCTGCCGATACCGCACATGCCCCTTCTGCGGGCGGATGGCCGGGGCCGGTGAGCGGACTTTCCCTTGAAATCATCGGGCATTGCTGATATACTATCATGGGTCTGAAAGGCCTTTACTATATCACATACAGAAATGGGAGATACGCGCAATGAACACCCGTTATGACGTCATGATCCTCGGCACCGGCGAAGCCGGAATTTTCGCCGCCTATGAGCTGAGCCTCAAGTGCCCCGGCGCCAAGGTGCTGGTGGTGGATCAGGGAGCGGACATTTATCACCGGAGCTGCCCCATCGTGGCGGGCCGGGTGAAGAGCTGCATCCACTGCAAGGTGTGCGACACCATGTGCGGCTTCGGCGGCGCGGGCGCGTTCTCCGACGGCAAATATAACTTCACCACCGCCTTCGGCGGCTGGCTCACCGACTTTCTGGACGAGCGGGAGGTCATGGATCTCATCGACTACGTGGACAGTCTGAACGTCAAGCACGGCGCCACCACCGAGGTGTACTCCACCTCCACCCCCGAGGCCAAGGCGCTGGAAAAGCGGGCACTGGAGCACGACCTCCACCTCCTTCAGGCACGGTGCAAGCATCTGGGTACCGAGAACAACCTGAAGATCCTCACCAACATCTATGAGGCCATCCGGGACAAGCACACCTTCCTGTTCAACACCGCCGTGCAGGAAATCGAGACGGACGCCGACGGCGGCTACGTCCTCGTCACTGAGGACGGCCGGCGCTTTTCCGCCCCCTATCTCATCGCCGGGCCGGGCCGGAGCGGCGCGGAGTGGTTCTCAAACCAGTGCAAGAAGCTGGGGCTGGAGCTGATCAACAATCAGGTGGACATCGGTGTCCGGGTGGAGCTGCCCGCCACCGTGTTCGAGCACATCACCAACGTGGTGTACGAGTCCAAGCTGGTCTACCGCACCAAGCAGTACGGTGACCCGGTGCGCACCTTCTGCATGAACCCCTACGGCCACGTGGTGGCGGAGAATGTGGAGGGCATCAACACCGTCAACGGCCATTCCTACTCCGACCCGAAGCTCCAGAGCGAAAACACCAACTTCGCCCTGCTGGTGTCCAACCGCTTCACCTCCCCCTTCAACGAGCCGTACCGCTACGGCAAGCACATTGCATCCCTGTCCAACATGCTGGCCGGCGGCGTGCTGGTCCAGCGCTTCGGCGACCTGGTGTCCGGCATCCGCACCAACGACCACCGGCTGGGCAAGTCCTTCACCCGGCCCACCCTGACCGCCGCCGTTCCCGGCGACCTGTCGCTGGCCCTGCCCAAGCGCCAGCTGGACGACATCATTGAGATGATCTACGCGCTTGACAAGCTGGCCCCCGGCACAGCCAACTATGACACTCTGCTCTACGGCGCGGAGGTCAAATTCTACTCCGCCCGCATCAAACTGTCCCACCAGCTGGAAACCGCCCTGCCCGGCTTCTTTGCCGTGGGCGACGGCGCGGGCGTCACCCGCGGCCTCGCGCAGGCGGGTGCATCCGGCGTGAAGGCCGCCAGAGTGGTGGCAGAGCGGCTGAACCAGCAGTGACGCGCGCCGCCGCCCACAAAATTCGGAGCGAAGCGGAGAATTTTTGCAGGCGGAATTCACTTCCGCCGTCCGCAATCAAATAATGGGGTCCCCGCGCGGCCTGACGCGTGGGGCACGACGGCGCGGGCGTCACCCGCGGCCTCGCACAGGCGGGTGCATCCGGCGTGAAGGCCGCCAGAGTGGTGGCAGAGCGGCTGAACC
>CAYNEH010000001.1:0-3095 GCA_964396195.1 uncultured Oscillospiraceae bacterium | reverse complement strand
AGCAGTGACCGCGCCGTTGCCCGCAAAATAATTATTTTTGACGCCCAAAATTCCGCCAAACCGCCGCCGTTCCGCCCATACTTCCAAAGCGGGAAAACGGCGCAAAGCCAACGGGCAGAGAGTTTTCCACAGCTTCCACAAAGTTTTCCACAAAACTGCGGAAAACTTTTTGGTAGACATAAAAGATGTCAAGGATTATTTTTCCGCCGATTATCACAAAAATGAACCCGGGCCGTGACCACTCAGGTCACGGCCCGGGTTTTATCGGCTGCGGCAGAAGTGCCGCCCCTATTTTCCCACACAGAAGCGTTCAAAGATCCGGCTGGTGATGTCCTCCCGGACGGTGCGGCCGGTGAGCTCGCCCAAGGCGGACATGGCCTCCTCCACATCGGTGAGCACTGCATCGGGGGAGAAGCCCGCCCGCAGGGCGTCTGCCGCGCGGTCCACGGCCTGCCGGGCGCGGCCGGCCGCTTCGGCCTGCCTGGCGTTGGTGAGCAGCGTTCCCGGCCGCAGGCCGGGGTCGTCGGGGAAAAACCCTGCCACCGCCCGCTCAAGCTCGTCCAGCCCCTGCCCGCTGGCGGCGGACAGAACCACCAGCGGCACGCCCTCCGGCCTGGGCACCCGGGCCATCCGGGGGGCGGGCAGGTCGGCCTTGGTGCAGACCAGCACCGTGGGCCCGTGAGCGGCGGCAGTGCGCAGCAGCGACAGATCCTCATCCTCCCACGGCTGGGAGCCATCCACCAGCACCAGCGCCAGCTCCGCGCGCTCCAGCGCGGCCCGGCTGCGCTCCACCCCAAGCTGCTCCGCCGCGTCCTCCGTATCCCGGAGCCCGGCGGTGTCGATGAGCCGCAGCAGCGTGTCCCCCAGCGTCACCGTCTCCTCCACCGTGTCCCGGGTGGTGCCGGGGATGGGGGTGACGATGGCGCGGTCGTAGCCCACCAGCGCGTTGAACAGGGTGGACTTGCCCGCGTTGGGGCGGCCCACAATGGCACAGGGCACGCCCTCTGTCAGTGTCCGGCCCCGGCGGTAGGTGGCGGCCAGCTTTTGAAGTTTTTCCCCGGCGGCGGTGAGGGCGGCGGAGATCTCCTCCGCCTCAAAGGGGTCAATGTCCTCGTCCGGGTAGTCCAGCACCGCGTGAAAATGGGCCATGAGGTCGGTCAGGCCGTCGTACACGTCACCGATCACGGCGGACAGCGCCCCGGACAGCTGTCCCGCCGCCTGCCGGACGGCTCCGGCGCTCCCGGCGTGGATGAGGTCGGCCACCGCTTCCACCTGCGTCAGGTCCAGCTGTCCGTTGAGGAAGGCCCGGCGGGTGAATTCCCCGGCGAGGGCCTGCCGGGCACCGGCGGCGAACAGAGCCTCCAGCCCCAGCGCCAGCGCGGCAGGGGAGCCGTGGCACTGAAGTTCAGCCGTGTCCTCGCCGGTATAGCTGTGGGGTCCTCGGGACACGGTGGCAAGGCAGCGGTCGATGGCCTGTCCGCCCGCGTCCCGGAGCGTGCCGTACACCAGCAGCCGGTCACGGCGTTCCGACATGGGGCCGCCCCGGTCGGGGGTGAATACCCGGTCGATAACGGCGATGGACTCCGGCCCGGACAGCCGGAGGATGCCGATGGCGGATGGGACGGCCGCCGTGGCGATGGCGGCGATGGTATCGTTCATAAGCTCACCTCATGGGTATATGTGATTTCAGGCAGCACCGCACAATATCGTCTGCGGCGCTTTGCGGGCAAATCGCTCTTGCCGAATTATACAGTGCTGCCTTTAGTTTACCACGCCGCCGCCTTTTTTTCAACGCGGGGCGTTTTTTGTTGCGCCGGGGGCGGGAGTGTGGTAAACTAAGGAAAATCCAATGTCAGGAGGGTTTTCCCATGATCGAGTTAAACATGATTTCATACAAGCTGCAGGACATGCAGTTTTTCAACAAGCTGGACAAGCCCGGGCAGGTACAGCTGGAGAACAATTTCTCCTATTCCGTGGACTATAATAAGGAAAACACCCGCTGCATTGCCAGGCTCTACCAGTGCGTGAAGGACAAGTGCGACGATGAGAACCACAAATTCTTCGTGTCGGTGGAGATGGTGGGGGTGTTTGACATTGTCGGCCCCGTTACCGACGAGGACAAGAAGGAGATCCACGTGCGCACCTATCAGCAGGTGTTCCCCTATGCTGAGCTGCTGGTCAAGCAGCTGTGCGCCGCCGGCGGCATGCCTAACTTCATGCTCCTCCGCCACAAGATGGACCCGGAGCAGGTGGCTCTGAACAAAAAGCAGTAAGAAACGCCCTCATCCCGCGGGGATGAGGGCGTTTTTCAGCCCGTTGGAAAAGGCAGATCCTTTTCCGACGGAAGGATTGCCTGCCCGGGCCTTTTCCTCGCAAACGCGCAAAAAAAGAGCTGCCCGCCTCACAAAAAGGCGTTCAGCTCTTTTCCTCAAAGGTCGCGCCGCAGGTGCGGCAGTGGACGGTAATGCGCCCCTTGCCCCGGGGGACCCGCATCTGCTGGCCGCAGTTGGGGCACTTGAAATAGCGGTGCTCCCTGTCGTGCATCCGGGCGCGGCGGGAGCTCCAGCGGTTCCGCATGGGCCGGACGATCTGGAGAAATTTCGTGTTCTCCGCCCGCCGCCGGGCCAGATTCCGGGACAGCGTCCGGAACAGGGTGATGAACAGCACGATATATTCGAGGAGCATCAGCACCAGCATCACGCCGTCGGGGGCGAAGCGCTGGACAATCATCTGGACGAGCCACAGCACCAGGTACAGCCCCAGGGTAAAGAGCCCCAGCTGATCTGTGCCGTTCCGACCGTACATAAAGCGCGCCAGCGCGTTCCGGATCATCAGGACTCACCCCTTTCAAAAAATATCGCACTTATTAAAGGCAGCGCCGCAGACGATATCGTGCGGTGTCGCCTGAAGTCTAAACCTTATCATAATATTGAAAAATGGCTGAGTCAATGGCAAAACCGTAAACAATATGTGAATTTGCACATTGCGCGGCGGAAAAAAAGTTGATATACTGCAAAATCAGAAGGAAATATTGCAGGGAGGCTGTGCCTATGGGTCGCATCGACAAGGAAAATTATTATCTGGACATTGCGGGC